>CAYYOU010000016.1:0-12459 GCA_964473425.1 uncultured Candidatus Izemoplasmatales bacterium
ATTTCGGCAGCCATTTTAAATAATGATAATCCAAGTCCAACATTTCTAGTTGTTCTTGTTGTAAAGAAAGGATCTGATACTTCCGATAATGTTAATTCGTTCATACCGTGTCCATTATCAATAATATCGATTCTGAATAGATTATCTTCAATATTTTCAGTTATAATAATTTCTATTAATTTTGCATCAGCTTTTATTGAATTTTCACAAACATCAAGAATGTGTAGAGATAACTCATTCATTTTTTTTCACCTCTAAAATATTCAAAAAAACTTTCAATTGTTTTATCCTTTAATTCTAGAGAATATACTCTTTCTGAAATAGAAAGTAATGTATGCGCATCTGAATTGGATAATATCTTATATTTTTTAAGTTCTGGATGTTTTTTAAGAAATGCTTCTCTTGCGTATGTTGATATTTCAACTGCATCAAATTCAATATCGTTAAAATCAACAATATTATATGCACCCTTAGATGATCTAGCTATATGACATAATATTAGAACTCCATCATACTTTCTTACCTCTTTAACAAGTTCTTTGTAAGGTATTGATGTTGAGGTTAATGGCTTATGGAAATTTCCAATTTCAGTATCATATATATCTGTGAGTATTTGATCTGCTGGAGTAAATATTCCCCACTCCCCATTTAAGTGCTTTTCTAAGAATTTATCAAATACTAGCGCATCATTAAATGACCTAAAGAAACAAAGAACATCGAAATTCTCTTTTACTGTAACTTCTACCCCGGGAATAAACACGAACTCGTATGAATCTTCTAATTCTCTGATTACCTTAAGTTGTTTGGTTGTATTGTGATCTGTAATAGCTACAAAGTCCAATTTTTTAAGCATCGCCATATTTAATATATTATTTGGTGTCATAAAATCATCTGCACAAGGTGAGAGAATTGAATGCATATGCAAATCGTAATAAAATTTAATTTTTTACTCCGATTTCGTGCAAAGTTATAACGGTTTCTGATGTAGGAAGTTTTGTTCTTAATAGAGGTATATTAAGGGCGTTTGCCTTATCTATAATTGCTTGTTTTACTTGAGTATTGTGTGAAAATATCACACAACTTAAATCTAGTAAACTAGCAACCCCTAGAACATTTATGTTATTCAAAACTGTTATCAATATATTGCTTTCTTTGGCGAATCCCATTACTTGACTGAGTAAATCACATGAAAACATACCATTTACTTCGTTTTCAATTCCAGAATCATCTGAAACTAATTGAAAATGTTTTGAAGCTAAGACATCTTTAACTTTCATAATTATCACTACTAATATTAAATTTTATATATAGTCTTGTTCCTTCTATAGAAGATGTGAGTTCCATTTCATCAGATACTGCTTTGATGTTAGGTAATCCCATTCCAGCACCAAATCCATTTTCGATTGCATATGAACTTGCTGTTGAAAATCCTTCGCTCATTGCTTCATCTATTGATTCAATACCAGGTCCTCTATCAGTAAAAACAATTTCAACTACTTCATCGTCTATATGGATTGTTACTTCTCCCCCATATGAATGAATAACTACATTTATTTCAGCTTCGTATATCCCTATAGTAACCATTTTTACATAATCTCGAGTTAATCCTCTTCGCTTTAGTTCTCTTTTTGTTAGGCTTGCTATAGTCCCTGCGTTTGCAATATCATGTTTTTCAATTTTATATTCCTTGTAATAAGGTTCCAATTAGTCTGCTTCCTCAAGTACAGATTCGTAACTCTTAACACCGTTCATGAATAGCAAACCACTAGTTCTATACATTGTAAGACCAGTCCCAATAAGTGTAATACCGATTTCGTCTGCTAAATCAATTACAGATTGAGAAGGAGTTTTTCCCCTAACAAATATTATTGTTTCAAGATCTAAAATTTCTGCAGTTCTTAATGCTTGATTGGTAACTAAACCAGTTACAAGAGCACCATGAGCTCCGATGTAACTTGGCATTTGTTTAAGTAGCATTAAAGCATCACTCATTAAATCACAAACAAATGCGTAATTAATTTCCTTAACACATCTAGGGCATTCTAAATTGCATTGCTTTGCTTCTAGCAAATCTAATACACTATTCATTTCCATTATTTTCCCCTCGCATCTTTAATTATTTTTTTTGCTTTTGTTACACTCATTTCACCATATACATTTTCATCAAAACTCATTACTGGTGCCATACCACATGTTCCAATGCATCTAATTGCTTCTAAAGTAATTAATCCATCTTTGGTAGTTTCTCCAACATCGATTCCGAGTTCTCTTTTTACTGAATCAAGAATTGTTTGTGCCCCTCTAACATAACAAGGAGTTCCTAAACAAACTCCTAGAATGTGTTCACCTTTTGGGTCAAGCGAGAAACTTGAGTAAAATGTAACAATTCCATTTATTTCTGCTATAGAAGTACCCGTTGCTTCGGATACTACTTTTTGTACTGGTATTGGGATACACCCAAAAATCCTTTGTGCCTCGTGTAAGATAGGCAGTAGTGGTCCAGGACTTTTTAAGTGTTGTGTAATTTCTTTAAGTAATTCCTGTTTTTTTTCTTCTAATACCTCAAATTTTTTGCCCATTATTTTCTCCTTACTCAAATTATATTTTAGATTTCAAACAATTATAACATAATTGTCAAATTTTATAAAGTTTTTTTATGTTATTTTTAAATATTATAAATAACGGTTTTTCCTTTTATTAAGCCATCTAAAAGCAATACTTCAAGACTTTTGAAAATATTTTAGTTCTAGAAATATAATAATTTATAATATAAAATAATTTTTGTTTTCTCTTGTTTCTATTTTTGAAATATTTATTGTTTTTTAAGAGTGTTTATTGTATCATAAAATTAGTTGATTAAAGGGGTGGAATTATGTATCTAAATCAAAAAGACGGTTGGATTGAAGTTATTACAGGTCCAATGTTCGCTGGTAAAACAGAGGAACTACTAAGAAGAGTAAAACGTCTAGAATATGCAAAAAAACATATTGTTGTTTTCAAACCTCTTTTGGATAATCGATTTTCAGATGGCGAAGTTGTTTCACATAGTGATAGAAGAACCAAATCTGTCAATATTTCATTTGCTAGACAGATCTTTGATTATATAGATGACATGACTGAGGTTGTTGTTGTTGATGAAATTCAATTTTTGGATCAGGAAGCTGTAGAAATTGTAGAGTATTTAGCCAGTAAAGGTGTTAGAGTAATTGTTAGTGGATTAGATAAAGATTTTAGGGGTGAGCCCTTTAGCTTTATGCCTAAATTACTTTCATTGGCAGAATATGTCACGAAACTAACCGCTATTTGTGTTAAATGTGGCCGTCCTGCAACGAGAACACAAAGAATTGTAAATGGAAAACCTGCTAGATATCAAGACCCAATTGTGTTGATTGGAGCTGAAGAATCTTATGAAGCAAGATGCCGTTCTTGCCATAAAGTGTACAGAAAGCCAAACCTTTATAAAGGAAGAATAAGGAAAGCTAATGGATCACAATAAATTTATGAAACTGGCTTTGAAACAAGCTAAAAAAGGGTCCAAAAAGGGAGAAGTACCTGTTGGTGCAGTGTTAGTTAGAGATGGAAAAATCATTGCTAAAGCACATAATACAAGAGAAAAGTCAAACCTAGCAACAGGGCATGCTGAAATTAACGTAATTGAAAAAGCAAATAAAATATTGAAAAGTTGGAGACTTGACAGTTGTACACTTTATGTTACAATTGAGCCTTGTCCAATGTGTGCAGGTGCAATAATACAATCAAGAATAAAAAATGTTGTTTATGGAGCAAAAGATATTAAATCTGGAGCACACAATAGTGTAACAAATTTATTTGATCTCACATTTAATCACAGAGTAAATGTGAAGAATGGAATTATGGAAGAAGAATGTGGAGCAATAATTACAGATTTCTTCAAAGATAAAAGAAAAAAATAAATTGGATGTATCTCTTTTCAATCATCCTCATTCAATAGCCAGTAACGAATTAGGTCAGGTCGGGAACGAAGCAGCCTTAAGTTTTCTATCTATGTGAGTGGGGATGCTTGAGAAGAGATATTTTTTTAGGGTTGAAATCTTTATTACTCTATGGTAATATTACTATGAAGTTATATTGCTACTCAGTAATGGAGGCTTAAAAAATGGATAAATTTATGGTTATAAAATTACTCTCAGATCAGAACAGATTTAATATATTTATGAAACTATTAGAATACGACGAGCTATGTGTATGCGAGATTGAAGACTTACTTGGAATTAAGCAGGCTAATACTTCTAAACATTTAAAAAGATTTAAGGATCTTAATATTATATCATCAAGAAGAATGAAGAACATGGTAAAATACAGCATTAAGGAAGAATTTCTTAACGATAATGAAACTTTAATTAAGTACCTAGTGATTTAATGTTTCATTTGCAATATATGGCCATTCTTGGTGGTTGAATTGATTGTTTTATGATTTTTATACGTTAAATATAATAATAGGAGTGGTTTGAATGATGGAAATTAAAATACTAGGTGGAGGATGTCCAAATTGCAAAGTCCTTTATAACAATGTTTCTTCAGCATGTAGAGAACTTGGAATCGATGCAGAAATTATCAAAGTTCAGGAATATGTTGATATAATGAAATACGATGTTATGACTACGCCTGCACTAGTTATCAACGAAAAAGTTGTTGGTTTAGGGAAACTAAAATATAAAAAAGTATTGGAACTAATTAAAAGTGAGTAAGAAATATATCTTCATCGATCTAGATGGAACAATAATTGATCATTCAACTAATAGTATTCCAGAATCTGCGAAGATTGCAATTAATTTACTACAAGAAAATGGACACGAGATAATAATAGCCTCAGGAAGACCTCCTGCACTATTTTATGGGATAGATAAAACACTTAATATTGATTCATATATTGCTTCAAACGGTAGAATAGTGGTATATAAAGGTAAACTAATTCATAGTGACTACATTGATAAAAAAGTCGTAGATAGATTAGTAAAACTAGCAGAGAAAGAAAAAATTGATTTAGCTTTTGAAAGCATGACGGATTACGTTCTGAACACAGATATTACTGACTTATCTTTTAAATTTAGTGATGTTTATCATTTAAAGTACCCGACAGTACATCATAATTATCACTTGCAAAATGATGTTTACCAAATGGTCTTGTTTTATACAAAAGATGATTATAAAAGATTTGAAGAATTATTCCCAACATTAAGTTTTCATTTTTCAAATGAATACGGGATCGATATAAATGCAACTGGTGGTATGAAAGAAATAGGAATAAAGAGAATAATAGAAGAAATGGGAATTAATATTGAGGATACTATTGCTGTAGGAGATGGGTTTAATGATATCTCAATGATTGAATATGCTCACTTTGGGATTGCAATGGGTAATTCTCATAATCCTGTAAAAGAAGCTGCGGATATGGTCACAGATAATGTAAATGATGATGGATTATACAAAGCATTTAAGATGCTTGGAATGATATAAAAAAAGTAGATATCTTAATCTACTTTTTTTATATAGAAATATGCTTTTACTCCATTTTCAACATTTTCAATACCAAATTCACAGTTGTGAGCTTTTAAAATTTCACTTACTAAATAGAGCCCTATACCTGTACCTCGATTTTCTAATCTTGAATTCCCCCTTTTTTCTGTTCTAAAGAATGGCATCCAAATATTATCTAAATCCTCATTTTTTATATTAGAACCGAAATTGGTTAATTCAAAATATGCTCTATCTTTATCTTCACTAATTTCAATGTATATTTTTTCTCCTTCATCAGTATATTTGATAGCATTTGTAAAGAAGTTTGATATTGCTCTTGAAATTAACTTCATATCAGCTTCTATGTATACTGCTTTTGGGATGTTTAAATCAAGCTTAAAATTGTATTTGTTAATTATATGTTCAAAGTCCCCTATGAAGAATTTCACTGATTCAGACAAGTCGAATTCACTTATTTCTAGTTCAGTATTAGCATTGTCTAAACGGTATATTTGAAGCATATCTTGAATCATTGTTGATGATTTATTTATCTCATCAACAACATTTAATAGTTCCCTTTCTTGTTCATCTGTAGGGATTACTCCATCTAAAATACCTTGAATAATAACCTGCATAATCATTAATGGTGTTTTTAACTCATGAGATATTGAAGATACTAATTGTTTCTTGAGAGCTACTTGTTTTGTTTGATCATTATAAAGGGTTGTAACCTCTTTATTTTTTGTGTTCAGAGTTTCAAGGGCTTCCTTTAAGTTTCTTGAAATTAAGTTAATACTCCGAGATAATGAAGCACTTTCTTTATTCTTATATTCATGTGCTTCCATGTTGAAGTTTAAATTCGCTATTTCTCTAGAGACAAGATCAATGTTTTTGATTGGCGTAGACAACATATTAGATAATCTAAAGCTCCAAAGGAAAATAATAACAATTGCAGTAAGATAAACATAGTAATTGTATGAAGACACGATTTCTATAATATCTTGAGTGTCTTCAATAGGAACAATAGTTATTATATAGTCCCAAGTTTTAAGCCCATGAACGAATACTAGTGTATCAAATGGTCCATCTGTAGATTTATACCAGTAGCCATCTTCCATATATTCATGAGCAGGAAGATCTATAAAAGCTGAAGATAATTTTATTAATTCTTGTCTTACGATTGCATTACTATCAAAGGTATAGTTGAGATTGTTTGGTTTGTTTATTTCAACAACATTTCCATTGAATCTGATGCATTCAATTTCATTACATGAGATATTTCCATTAAAAACACTACCTGTAGAGTTGTTTATCGTGGATGGACTATAGTAATCTTCTGAATATGAATAAATAGTTAAGGCAATAACTTCGTCTACTGTATACTGATAGTCATTGTTTGGCACTATCATTGTATATAGGTTATCAGTTACAATGTCTTGTACAACTATTGTGTAATCAGTATATGAAGAAGTGAACATTCTAAAGTCACTTCGATTCACAATAACTGAATAAGAGTTGTTTTGAGACGTAAAATCATACATCTCATCATAGTAATTGGTTGTAGGCACATCATTCATTGCTTCAACATATGTCATTAAATCTTCATGAATTGCATTAAACTCTCTTTCAGTATAGAAGTTTTTAAAGAACTGAGCGTTAAGTAAAGATTGAAGAGCGAAAAATGAAGCGAATAGTAATATTATTGTAATAATTAGTTGAGTAGATATTGATCTATTTTTAAACAGATTGATGAAGGTTTTCCATACTTTTTGAAATCTTTTAAAGAAGTTTCTGAATTTATTCATTGATTACTTCAAACCTGTACCCTACCCCAAAAACAGTTTTAATGTAATGTGAATTTGGACCAAGGTATTTCCTAAGTTTCTTTACATAGGTATCAACAATTCTATCCTCTACATAGACATCAATTCCCCAAATTTCATCAAGAAGCAAATTTCTGGAACATATTTTACTTTGATGTTCTAGGAAGTATTTTAATAAGTCATATTCTGTTTTTGATAAATTTACCTCAATATCTTTTAGATATACACGGTGAGTTTCTAAATCCATTTTGATACCATCTACATTTAGAATCCCAGATGTTTGATTACTTGGTTCTGGGTTGCTTAGTCTTTCAAGCAAGTTCTTGACTTTAGCAACTAATATTTTAGGATTAAATGGCTTAGTAATATAATCATCAACTTTTAAAGAATATCCTTTTAGGATGTCTTCTTCTTCTGATAATGCGCTCATCATAATGATTGGAACATTAGAAGTCTCACGAATTGTTTTGGCGACATCCCAACCATTTATATTTGGCATCAAAATATCTAGACATACTAAATCAACTTTGTTTTTACTGATAAGTTGTAATCCCTTGATTCCATCAAGAGCACTTAGCACTTTGTATTTTTCTTTTAGAAAGTAATTAGATACTATTCTATTTATAGTTGGTTCATCTTCAATAATTAAAATTGTCTCTTTATCCATGTGATTCACCTCTTTAAGGATATTATATAATATAAATGTGAATAATTAAAGAATTGTAGTAGTTATATGCTTTACTAATAGCTCATTTAGTAATACAATGATTTTTATAAAGGTGATAATATGTATGATGTAATTGTAATTGGTGGAGGGCACGCAGGAAGTGAAGCAGCATTAGCTAGTGCTAGGTTGAATAACTCCACATTATTAGTAACAGGTAACATAAAAATGATTGCTTCAATGCCTTGCAATCCTTCAATCGGAGGCCCTGCTAAAGGAATTGTAGTTAGAGAAATTGATGCACTTGGAGGAGAAATGGGTCGTAATACTGATAAAACCCAACTTCAAATGCGTCTCTTAAACATATCTAAAGGACCTGCTGTTAGAGCGCTTCGAGCTCAAAGCGATAAAGTTCTTTACTCTAAAGAAATGCAAAATACGATAATGAAACAAGATAATCTCGATGTTATAGAAGCATATGTAGATAAACTAATTATTGAGAATGATGAAGCAAAAGGTGTTGTATTAGAAGATGGAAACAAATATTATTCTAAGGCAGTTATAGTTACTACTGGAACATTCATGCAAGCAATTATATTGGTGGGTAATGAAAAAACTAACAGTGGACCAGATAATCAAAAAGCATCTATTGGGCTTAGTCCTCAATTAAGAGAACTTGGGTTTGAAACACAAAGATTAAAAACTGGAACACCTCCAAGAATTAGAAGAGATTCAGTTGATTTTTCAAAGACTGAACTTCATGAAGGTGATCAAGTTGAAAGATATTTCAGTTTCGATAATATTAGCTACTTAAAAGTAGAAAATCAATGGCCTTGTTATCTAACTTACACTCATGCTAAAACACACGAGATTATTCACTTAAATTTAACAAAATCAGCGATGTATAGCGGAAATGTCGAAGGAGTTGGACCAAGATATTGTCCTTCAATTGAAGATAAAGTTGTGAGATTCCATGATAAAGAACGTCATCAAATATTCTTAGAACCTGAAAGCCAGTTTATTGATGAAATCTATGTACAAGGATTCTCTACATCCATGCCACATGATGTGCAAGAAGAGATGTTAAAATCAATTCCTGGACTAGAAAATGCGGTAATTGCAAAATATGCTTACGCAATAGAATATGACGCAATTGATCCAAGAACACTTTATCCAACGTTAGAAAGTAAAGACTATCCTGGGTTATATTTCGCAGGACAAGTAAATGGAACAAGTGGTTATGAGGAAGCTGCCTGCCAAGGATTAATGGCTGCAATAAATGCTGACTTAAAACTAAAAGGGAGAGAACCTTTAGTTTTAAAAAGAAGTGAAGCATATATTGGAGTACTTATTGATGACTTAGTTACTAAAGGAGTTAAAGACCCATATCGATTACTAACTTCAAGAGCTGAATACAGATTATTATTAAGACATGATAATGCCGATATTAGACTTAGAGAATATGGCCATGATATAGGATTAATAGATGAAGCGAGATATTCAAACTTCCTAATAAAAAAGAACAATATTGATGAGTTAAAAAAAGTACTAAGAGAACATTCTATATATCCAAAAAAAGAGGTTAACGATTATCTAATTAGTATTGGTTCAACAATACTAAAAGATAAATCAAGTATGTATGCACTTATTCGAAGACCTGAAATTAAAATCGAACATGTAAACTTTTTTGAGAATATAAGCAAATTTAGCACAGAAGAACTTGAACAAGTAGAGATTGATATTAAGTATGAAGGATATATCGATAAAGCCATGAAGCAAGCAAATAAGTTACTTAAAATGGAAGACTATTCAATACCAAAAGAAATAGATTACTCTTTAATCCAAAACCTTGCCCTTGAAGCAAGAGAAAAACTAATTAAGATTAAACCACTTACTATCGGGCAAGCATCGAGGATTAGTGGAGTTAATCCTTCAGATATCTCTATTTTGTTAGTATATTTGAAATCAAAAAAATAATAGTCATATAATATGATTATTATTTTTATGTTATTTTAAATAAATATATATTATGTTAAAATATAGACTAGGTGGTAACAATGAAAGCTAAATTTTATGAAATGTTAGAAACTCTGGGAATAACTATAAACGATGATCAATATAATAAGTTTGTTACTTATTTTGAATTGCTTATTGAGTGGAACGAAAATATAAATTTAACATCTATCACTGAATTAAAAGATGTCTTTATAAAACATTTCTTTGATAGTTTGTGTTTAGTTAAAGGAATAGACTTGAATAATCAAACACTGCTTGATGTGGGGAGCGGGGCTGGATTCCCTAGTATTCCATTAAAAATAGTTTTTAATAACCTTGAGGTAACAATTATTGATTCTTTGAACAAAAGAATTAAATTCTTAGAAGCTCTTACCAAAGCTCTAGATATGGATGTTAGACTGATTCACGGTCGAGTTGAAGAACATAACTATAAGAACCATTATGATATTGTTACTGCAAGAGCTGTATCAAATCTGAGAGTACTAAGTGAACTTTGTATTCCTTTTGTAAAAGTGAATGGAGTTTTTATCGCACTTAAAGGTCCAAAATTTCATGAAGAGTATTTAGACAGTATAAATGCTATTGATATTCTTGGAGGAAAATTATCTAAAAATATAGAGTATGATATAGCTGATCAAAAAAGAGTTTTAACAATAATTGATAAAGTAAAAAGAACAAACGATAAATACCCAAGAATATATGGTAAAATAAAAAGTAAACCCTTATAGAGGTGATTCTATGAAACAAGAAACAGAAAAATATCAATTTGCACAATTAGGAATTTATAAAGAATCATTAGAATTAGCACATTTAAAAATAAAGACAAAAATATTCAACTTATTTGTCTTCGTTTTGGCTGGAATAGTTTTATATTTTCTATTACAACTTGGAGCTGAATTAAATACTATAATTTCATCAATGATTATGTTTGTCATATTACTTACAATTAACTTCGCTTTTTATTCTTATGAAGAAGATCTATATAATAACCTAAAAATCTCAATGTATGTAAGTACTTTGGCTGTTTATGTTATTGCTATTTCATTGATTCTTCAATATCAAACACCAAGCATGTTTACTGCATTGTTCTTGGCTTATGCGGTTACTTCGATATTCCAAGAATATAAAACAATGATTTTAAGTAATTTTGCTTTATTCATTTCTGGGACTTTACTAATAGTGCGATTCCCTGATATATTTGAGATTGTTGGAGTAGCTGAACCACAAACATTCTTTATATTAGTATTTCTGCTTATATTTGTATTATTACTTACTTTATCATCTTACATTTTAATTAAGAGAAAAGCATTCTTCTATAATCAATTAGCCGAGATTAAAGAATCTGAAATAAGAAATATGGAACTTCTAATGGAAGTTGAAAAAATAAAAACTCATTCAAATTTAGATTCAAAAGAATATTATAAATCCCTTAAAGCTTTCTCGGTAGAACTATCTAAAAAGATAGGTATAGAGAATGTTTTTGAACGTAAGATTGAGCTACTTAAAGACTTAAAGACTATGAAAACCGATGACATATTAAAAAAATATACTGAGTATAATATCAAAGAGGTTGAAGAAATTAAAATGATGGAACTAGAAGTAAGAAAGAAAATGAAGATGATTGGAATAAAAGCTAGTAAATCTTTTGGTATAGAAGTATCAAGGAAAGAGATCTTTTCAGAGTCTCAGTTTAAATCATTTAAGCATTTTGGAGATGCACATTATGTTAAAATAATATCGTTTGTTGTATTTTATACCTTACTTAAATTAGACAAACCTTACTTATCTGCATTGGAAGAAGATAAGGTTAAGGATATTTTATGCAATTCGGAATATTTTTATCGAATTGATCGAGAGATTATTAATATCTATTTAGAAAATAATATGGTTTTCGATACTATCATAAATGACCACATGAAGGGGGATAGATAGTATGAGAGCAATTGCTGATCGCATTCTAAATAGTGAATTTCTTACTTTTAATGAAGTGTTGAGATTAAAAGTAGCAATAGTTACTATCTTCCTATTTGTTTTTATTTTCCTAAGTATTCCACTATCAAGTTTTAATGATTTTACACTGGATATTAATATTATTGTTCCAGTTGGATTTGCTTTGTTATTAACATTGACACTTATCTTGATGATTTTCAATTTAAATAGATGGGCAATGCATTTGAGTATTTATACAATTATAGGATTAACAATTTTCTATGTTGGTGGATCTAATCACTTCTATGGGTATATATTGTTCTTTGTTACATTGACAATTATTATATTTTATCAAGATGTAATTACCTATTTAATCTATGGTGGAGCAATCACAGTTTACGGTGTGTTCTACACAATTCAAAATGGTTCGTTTATCTTAGGTATCAACTCACCAGGAGCTGAAATTTCAGTGCTTACATATCAAATCATTTTAATAGGATTTTATATAGTGTTTTTAGTTCAATTTATCAT
>CAYYOU010000017.1:0-12029 GCA_964473425.1 uncultured Candidatus Izemoplasmatales bacterium
CTATACGTATCACAATCAACTAACAAAAGATAGCTTATTACAAATAAAAGAAGTCTATATTCAACTAATATATTATATGGTTGATATTGCAGATACTAGATCAAAATATCGCAAGGTTTGTTATTTAATCGAAAGATTTGCAAAAGATTATGACGAGTATCCTTATGATACTATAACTGGTATTAAAGTTAAGTATCCTAGAAGAGTTGCTTTACTTGATGAAATAGAGAAGTTACATACACGTATGTTAAAAAAGTATCCTATGTTAATGAAACGATATAATAATAAAAAATTATTTTAATTCAAAAAAGTTGTATATACGCTTAATATATGATAACATATAAGCGTGAAAGGAACTGATAATATGAATTATTATGATTCAATCAATAAAATACTCAAGAAGAACCATGGAATTATTACAAGTAAAATGTTAAGAGAAAAAGATATCCCTTCTATATATCTAACTAGATTTGTAGAAAAAGGAGTTATAGAACGAGTAGATCGAGGTATATATGCTTTTAAAGATGCTCTATTTGATGAGTATTATATATTTCAACAAAAAAATACAAGAGCTATCTACTCTTTCTCATCAGCCCTTTATCTACAGGGATTAACAGACCGAATACCTTATCAAATAGAAGTTACGTTACCAAACACATACAATAGTAGCCATATATCAAAAGGCATAATAATTCACAAAGTAATGAAGAAATATTATATGATTGGCCGTACTATAAAGATGACGTCCTTTGGTAATATGGTTTTTTCTTATGATATGGAGCGTACCATATGTGATTTAGTAAGATTTCGTAAAAACATAGATGTTGAAATCTTTAGTAAAGCTATTAAGAATTATAGATCGCATAAAGATAGAAACTATGCAAAACTAAGAGAATATGCTCAAGTATTTAACATTCAAAATAAAATAAATGATCTACTGGATGTGGTTTAGTGAATAAGAAAAAATTAACAAGCACTTTAAAGCTATTACCATTCGCTCTATTCTATTTTCTAGGTACAACACTAGGAATGGGTATTTTAGGTGTATGGTGGGGCATTGTCTTCATTAATTGGACAGCCGTGTTCATCACAATATTCTATACAAAGTTGCAACTGAAAAAGTTGTAAACAACTAATATATATACAATATTCCAAGAATTATATTAAATATGATTCAATATTTGGCAATAAAAAAAGTTTCTCATCTGAGAAACTTTTTATTATGTATGTTTAAACTAATGGTACAAATACGCGCGTTAGAAGTTCTTTATCTAACATATAGAGTCCAGCGTCTTTGACTAATTTGATTTTATCAATTAGGGTACTGAAATTATCTTCTTCTTCAACTTGTTCATCGACATACCATTGTAGAAGACTAACACTTGCGTAGTCTTTTACTTCATGAGCGATGCTCATGATGTTATTAATTCGAGTAGTAACACCTTTTTCATGATTTAAAGATACTTCACATACCTCTAAAATTGAAGTAAAGTCATTACGTGGGGTTTCAAATCCACGAATTTCTACACGTGCTCCACGATCATTCATAAATTTAATGAATTTTCGAGCATGTGCTAATTCTTCATCATATTGAATACCAAACCAATTTTCAAATCCGTCTAGTCCTAGTGTGCTAATATACGATTGCATTGCTAAATAAACATGCGCTGATTCAATTTCATAATTTATTTGAGTGTTAATTGCTTCTGCTAATTTTTTGTTCATTGTATCCTCTCCTTTTCATAAATATAATACTATAAATACCGCTATAAAGCAAACGATTAGCAACGTAGTAAACACTTATTTTAGAAGTTCTTTGGCTTTATTCAGTGTTTTAAAATTCATTTTAGCGTATTTAGATAAAAACTGTTCTCCCTTTTCTTTAATGATTTGACTTGCAAGACTGTCAACTCGCGCAGAGGCGCCTTTAAGTAAGTTATATCCTGAATCATCTGACAGAAGGTCAAAATGCTTTAAAAAGGCATATCTGGCGATAATACTAGCAATCGCAACACTTGCAAATTTACTTTCAGCTTTTGTATAAAATCTAAGATTCCTAAAAACTTTTTCTTCATCACTTAAATATCTGAAGTAAACACCTTCTTCAGCAAACTGATCCATAATAACAGGAGGTTTATCAAATATCTTCGAATGTAAATTAAGGATTGCTTTATTATGTAAAAAAGCCTTAATTTTATTCATGTTGTAACCTCTTTTAGTAAGTTCATTGAATTTCTCGTTATGGAGTGTAAGTAAGCTAAACATAATCTTATCTTTTAATTGCTCCCCAATTACTAATATTCTCTCGTCACTTAGTTTTTTTGAATCATCAATTTTTAATCCTTTCACAAACTCTAAGTGATCTTTATCTAAGTAAGCAGCACAGACTGTAATAGGACCAAAGAAGTCTCCAGTTCCAACTTCATCACTTCCAATAGAGATTAAAAAGTAGTCAGTATCTATTTGCTTTTTTACTTTTTTAGGACGCTTAACTTCTTCTTTATAATCTAACATAGCAATCCACATTTTGTACTCAGCTTCCGCATCAGTACCTTGAAACATTACCTTATTAGAGCTATATACTGTAACTGTAACAAAATCAGTTTTCGCAAAGAAAATGACTGATTCATTTTTAGAATCAGCAGTATAATCTCGGTAAAATGAAACAACTCTCTTTACAAATTCATCTGTTAAATTAAGGACATAGTTCAAAAAAATCACCTCGTACTATTATTTTAGCATATTATTTGTTAAAATAGTATTGCTGGGAGTGATATTATGTATTTTGATAGTAGTTTACTAGAATTCAATAAAATTAAAACAATGATTGAAAAATATGCCCAAACAACTTTGGGTAAATTTTTAGTATCTGAAATAGCACCAACTAACAATTACCTTGAAATAGAAAGAAAACTAAAAGAAGCTGACCATGCTCTTAAGGTTGTAACATTATATAAAGAACCTCCATTTGGTGGAATAAGAGACTTAAAAGAAACATTAAAGAAAGCCCAAATATATTCCGTTCTTAGACCAAATGAGTTTTTAGATATCATTGGGCTTATTGATGCCTCAGGAAATAATGTGAGATTCTACAAACAAGTAAAAGAACATGAAATAGAAGACATAGCTTTAGATGTTTACTATGAAAACATTGAAAGCATTCCAAAATTAAAAAATGAAATTCAATTAGTAATTACTGATAGCGGCGATGTAAGTGACGGGGCTTCTCCAGCCTTAAAAAAAATAAGAAATGCAATTCGAACGAAACAACATAGAATAACAGAAAGACTTAATGTAATATTGAACACTGATAAAACAAAACTTGCTGATTCACTAGTAACAATCAGGAATAATCGTTTTGTAGTACCTGTAAAATTAAGCGAAAAGAATAACTTTAAAGGGTCAATAATTGATTATTCAAGTAGTGGTGAAACTGTATTCATGGAACCACACACAGTAAACGCAATTAATAATGAAATCTCTATTCTGAAACTTGATGAACAAAAAGAAGTCGAAAGAATACTAAGAGAGTTAACAATTAAAGTTGCAGAACACTATTATCCATTAACGAATAACTTAAAAATACTTTCAGAACTTGATGCAATATTCGCAGTAGCGAAATTTGCAGTTGAATTTGAATGCAATGCACCACTTATCACTGAAAATGAAGTAAACCTAATTAAAGCAAGACATCCACTTATTAAAGCAAAAGAAGTAGTGCCAAATACGATAACTTTTAACGAAGAAGAAAAAATCATTATCATTACTGGACCAAATACAGGTGGTAAAACTGTTGCTTTGAAAACGATGGGGTTACTATCTATAATGGTTCAAAGTGGAATTTTAATTCCTGTTGAAAAAGGAAGTAAGACAGTAATATTTGAAAATGTCTTCGCTGATATTGGTGATGAACAATCCATTGAACAATCATTATCAACATTTTCATCACACATGACTAGAATCATTAGAATAATAGATAACCTTACAGTAGGATCATTAATCTTACTAGATGAACTGGGTAGTGGGACTGATCCTAAAGAAGGAGCAAGTCTTGCGATAAGTATTTTAGATTTCATTAGAGTTAAAGGAGTACACGTTATCGCTACAACTCATTATCCAGAGTTGAAAGCCTACGCCTATAACAAAGATGAAATAGTTAATGCTAGTGTTGAGTTTGATGTGAATACTTTAAGTCCAACATACAGGTTATTACTAGGAACTCCAGGTAAATCAAACGCACTATTAATTAGTGAGAGACTAGGACTAAATAGCACAATAATTAACAATGCAAAAGCGATTGTTTTAACATCAACTTCTGAGGTCAGTGACCTCATAAATAAGCTTGAAAAACGCGGAAATATTCTAGAACAACAAATCAGGAAATATGAAACTCTAATTTTAGACAACCAAGAACTAGTCAATAGAACTGAAGGGTTACGAAAAGAACTCATAGAAGAAAAAAGAGCACTACAAAAAAAAGTAGCTATTGAAGAAAGTCAAATAGTTAAAACCACAAAAGAAGAAGCTCTTAAACTTATCAAAGCAATTGAATCCTTAAGAAATCAAGGAGTGATCAAAGATCATGAAATTGCTGATATGAAATTCAAAGTTAAATCATTTGAAGTCCAAAAACCAAAACCAAAAAAAGTAGAAAAACATGATTATGAAATCGGCGATATTGTCAACGTTCTAAAATATAATCGTTCTGCAGAATTACTAAAAAAACAAAATAATAATCGTTGGGTTGTAAAGATGGGATCTTTAACTTCACAATTTTTTGAAGAAGAAATAGAATTCATTGAGCATCCTAAAAAAGATAATAAAATTTATAGAGTAAAATCTAACATTAAAAAAAGTGTCAAGGCAGAACTTGATTTAAGAGGGATGAGATATGATGAAGCAGAAATCTCGCTAGACAAATATATAGATGATTGTTTAGTAACAAATATGCCTTTCGCAACAATCATTCATGGGTACGGTACTTTAACTCTAAGAAAATTAGTAAAAACCTATGTTGACAAGAATTCTCATATTAAGAGTCATCGAGATGGCGAAGGCGGAGAAGGTGGAACTGGGGTAACAGTTGTTAATTTCAAATAAATTGTGCAAAACAATTGTATTATCTAGTTTATTTAAGTATAATAAATTTGTATTTTTTAAATAAGGAGGAATAAATTATGCCAGTAGTATTTGCAAACAGCGACAACTTTCAAGAAGTGACTGCTAAAGGAACAATAATATTAGACTTTTATGCCGATTGGTGCGCTCCATGTAGAATGATTGGACCAGTTTTAGAACAAATAGCTGAAGAACAATCAGACATTGGAGTTGTAAAAGTAGATGTAGACAAGAACATTGAACTAGCGAACCAATTTGGTGTGAAAGGAATTCCAGCGTTATTCGTATTAAAAGACGGAAAAGCTGTTGCTCAAAGAGCAGGATTCATGCCAAAAGACGCTTTAGTTGAATGGGTAAGAAAATCATAAAAAAATAACCAGGTTTAATCTTGGTTTTTTTTTTGCTTTACGGTATAATAACGGTGGTGATTTAGATGAATGGAATATTACTAGTAAACAAACCCAAAGATTATACATCTCATGATGTAATAAATGTGTTAAGAGGAATCTTAAAAACAAGAAAAGTCGGTCATACAGGAACGTTAGATCCTGATGCTACCGGTGTTTTAGTTGTGGGTATAAATAAAGGTACTAAAATAATGAAATACCTTAACAACGACGAGAAAATATATCAATCCAGAGTTCTTCTTGGTAAATCTACAGATACTTTAGACAAAACTGGAACAGTAATAAATGAGAAAAAAGTAACTAAAATTGACCAATTAAGTGACGTAATTGCCTCTTTTAAAGGGAAATATACTCAAACACCACCTATGTACTCTGCAATTAAATACAAAGGTAAAAGATTATATGAATATGCTCGAAAAGGAATTGTGATAGATGATATCCCTTCAAGAGTTATTGATATCTTTGACATAAAGCAGATAAATGATATTATATATTCGGGCGATATAGCATATTTTGATTACATTGTTCATAGTTCAAAAGGACTATACGTTAGAACACTATCATACGATATAGGAGCAAAACTAGGATACCCAGCCCACAACTACGATTTAAACAGACTAAAAGCTGGTCAATTCAGTGTCGAAGATAGTTATACTTTAGATGAAATCGAAGCAGGTAATTTTAAGATGATTTCTCTTTCAGATGCACTATCTTATATGAATAAACTAGTTATCCCACAAGAACTACTTCATCATGTTCAAAACGGAATGGCAATAAGTTTAAAATATTTTGATGAATACTCTTTAACAAGATTAGTAGATGAAGACGATAATTTACTCGCAATCTACGATAAACATCCTACAGAACCTAAAATGAAGGCAATAAACGTATTTTAAAGAGGGTTGAAAGTATGAAAATCATTAAACTAAATGGTAATCCAATCAAACATAATTCAGTCGCAGCAATCGGCTTTTTTGATGGTGTCCATCTTGCACATAAAGAATTAATCAAAAAGACAATAGAAATAGGGAACGAGAAGAACTACTCAAAAGTAATCATTACTTTTGATGTTCACCCCAAAAGCATTTTATTTGATCTTGACTATTACTATTTAACACCTTTAAATAGAAAAATAGAGATATTTAAACAATTTGATATCGATTATGTATATATAATTGAGTTTTCAAAAGAAAAATCATCTATGAGCCCGCTTGAGTTCATTGAAATGTACTTAAAAAATATTGATACAATCGTATGTGGATTTGACTTTAAGTTTGGAATAAGAGGAAGCGGTAATGTTAAAACACTACTTCAAGACTCACGTTTTAACACAATCGTGTTAAAAGAAGTTACGTATGATGGTTACAAAGTAGGAAGCACACATATCAGAGATTTAATTAGATCAGGTCAAGTTGATAACGTAAAAGATGTTTTAGGAGACTATTACTCCATCATTGGAGAAGTTCTCCATGGTGCAAAAAAGGGCCGTATGATTGGTTATCCTACCGCAAACATTGATACAGACGGATACTTTATCCCTAAAAGGGGCGTTTACGTTACTTTAACTAGAGTGAAAGATAAATGGTATGAATCAATGACGAGTGTAGGTCACAATCCAACACTTAATTGTAGAGTTGATTTATCTGTGGAATCTAATATCTTTAATTTTGATAAAGATATTTACGGAGAAATTATTGAAATAAAGTTCGTTAAAAGACTTAGAGATGAAGTCAAATTCTCTACTGTTGAAGCTCTAATAGCTGAAATCGACAATGACAAAATAAACACGTTAAAGACTTTTAGAGAATTAGAGCAATAATACTTGCATAAAACATCTACTATGATATAATAATAATCGCGCCTATATCTTTGTTTATCGATACTCCAACGATTTACTAGGAATTAGGTAAGAAAATAAAAAAAGGAGGAAATTAAAATGGCATTATCTAGCGAATCAAAGAAAAAAATTGTTGAAGAATACCGTCAAAAAGATGGAGACACAGGTAGTTGTGAAGTACAAGTTGCTTTATTAACAACTGAAATTCTTGAACTAAATGCACATTTACAAATTCACAAACATGATCATCATTCAAGACGTGGTTTACTTAAAAAAGTAGGACACAGAAGAAATTTACTTAAATATTTAGCAAAAAGAGATCCGATGAGATATCGAGACCTTATTACTAAATTAGGATTAAGAAGATAATTTAAGCGCTGAAATGCGCTTTTTTCTTAGAATTCTATGATATAATGTATAAGGAGGGTTAAATTATGAGTAGAACCGAAAAAAGAGTTAAGGCACTCCAAAACCTGGGGATTATTGCCTTATTATTAGTTTCAATAAAATATGCAAATGATTTATTTGGAACTCAAATTGATACATTGTTTATAGCTATTAACGCAATCGTATTCCCTTTAGGTGTGGCTTTGTTTATCAGTTACTTACTTGCGCCAATTGTGAAATTACTTGATAAAAAAATTAAGAAGAGATGGATAAGTGTAGTCCTAGTATTTATTTTATTATTAGTCATCGTTGCTTTGTTTATACTATTAGTAGGTACTATGATTTACGATCAAGCACAAGTTTTTGTTTTGTATGATTGGGAAAGTATTTTAGCTTCAATAGAGAATTTCACTGAAAATAATTCAAGATTTGCAGAAATATATGAATCAATTAGTGGGTACATTAGTGTAGATAGTGTATCTGCAGTAACAATTAATATTTTCAACCTATTCAAGAGTTTTATAAGTATTTTATTGAGTATAGTATTAGTCCCAGTGTTTTTATTCTTTATTCTTAACGATAAAGAAAAAATATTTGAAGGATTACTTGTTGTAGTTCCAAAAAAATACAAAAAAGACTTAAGAGAACTTGGAATTAGATCAAATGTTGTTATTGAAAAATATTTTAATGGAAGATTTACTTCAATGTTCATCATGAGTATCTTCTTCACAATCATATTCTTTATCCTAGGGTTACGTGAAAGAAGTGTATTCTTTGGATTCACACTAGGATTCCTAGATATAATTCCTTATATTGGTGGATTTATTGGAATGTTACTTCCATTATTGTACTCGTTTACAGTTCCAGGAGAATTAATGTTTGGTGAATGGACGTTTATAGCAATTATAATAACAAATATTGTTGGTCAAGGATTACAAGGAGGCATTATCCAACCTTGGATAATGGGAAGGGAAGTTAGTATTCACCCATTACTTGTATTATCAAGTTTTATCTTCTTTGGTTCCTTATTTGGAGTTACGGGTATTATCTTGGCAATTCCAATTACCGGTATTATTAAAGTAACATTTGATTATTTTATTGAACTCAAAGAGAATTCAAAAAAAATAGAAATTGTTGAATCAATAAAATCGCCTAAATAGGCGGTTTTATTTTATGAAATGAAGTTTATGCGATATAAATAGGCTGATTATTTCATATTTTGTTAAAAAAAATATATAATACAATTGAGAGGTGATTTGATGAATCTCAAAGATTTAAATATAGAAGGCTTAAGTAATTCAAAACAAATTAAAATAAAGAGAATTATTGAGGCAGCTAAAATCGAATTTGAAATTAATGGAATTACAAACAGCAAAATAAGCAATATAGCGTTAAGAGCTAAGGTTGGTGAAGCGTCAATCTACCGTTATTTTACTGAAAAATTATACTTAGTAAGATTTGTTGCATTTGATTATTGGAAAGAACAAAGAGCAGTATTTGATGAATATAAAGATGATAATATAGATAGTAGGGTAAGTGGTCTTGAAAAAATAAAATCTTATCTTGGAATGTTTATTGAAATGTATTACAATTATCGCGGATTTCTTAAATTCATGGAAGACCTTGATTTATACTTAGTTCCTTCAAAAACACTAGATACTGAAAATGAATTTTTTGAACATATTTATTATATTAAACAGACTTTCATTGACCTATTTGAAGAGGGAATTCACGATGGCTCAATTAATCCTGACTTAATTGCGAATGATTCTTATAGTTTCGTATCACAAGTAATGGTATCAACAACTCAAAAAATGGCTTTAAGACTAGGATATAATCATATTTCAGATGATGAATATGCAGTGAAGTGTTTGAATAACACAATTGATATGTATATAAATTATATTGCTAATAATAAAGCAGAGTAATTTGCTTTTTTATTTTGATTATAACAAATAGGAACAATAAGTATTATTTCTATGTTTTTTATCTGATTTATGGTATTATATTAAATTGGATAAAATAAAAAATATAAAAAGAGAAGAAAAGAGGAAATGAATATGACTGACGTAAGAATATTCGAGATGGATTTTGATGGTAGAAAATTAATTGTAGAAATTGGAGAAGTAGCTAAACAAGCAGCTGGGGCTGCATTAGTGAGATATGAAGACACTGCACTGTTAAGTGTTGTGGCTGTATCGAAAAAAGCTGTTCCAATGAATTTCTTTCCATTAATGTGTATTTACCAAGAAAAAATGTATGCAGCAGGTAAGATCCCAGGTGGATTCTTAAAAAGAGAAGGAAGACCAAGTGATAACGAAACACTAACATCAAGATTAATTGACAGACCACTTAGACCATTGTTCCCTGATGGGTTTAGAAACGAAGTACAAGTTATCAATCAAGTAATGAGTGGAAATCAAGATCATTCACCAGAAATGACAGCAATGATTGGAAGTAGTATCGTACTTGGAATTAGTGAAATTCCATTTAACGGACCTATTGCAGGAGTAAATGTTGGTAGAGTAGATGGAAAATTAGTAGTTAACCCTACACTAGCGCAACAAGAACTTTCTGATATTGAATTAATCGTTGCGGGAACTAAATATGCAGTTAACATGGTGGAATCAAGTGCTAAAATAGTTAACGAAAAAGACATGTTAGAAGCAATTAACTTTGGACATCAATGGATTAAGAAAATCGTTGCATTCCAAGAAGAAATAATCAAAGAAGTTGGAAAAGAGAAAAAAGTATTTGATTATAAAGTAGTTAACCCTGAATTCTTCAAAGAAGTACAATCAAAAGTTGAAAAAGATATGGTTAACGCTGTTCAAACTGAAGAAAAACAAGCTAGAGAAGATGCAATAAGTGCAGTTACTGATGCAATTACTGCTACATACGAAGAAGATAACGCAGGGATGGATAAAGATGATCTTAAAGCATTATTATCTGATGTTGGCTCAGTTTGTCATGATATCGTTAAAGACGAAGTAAGAAGATTAATAAGTGAAGATAAAATTAGACCAGATGGTAGAAAACTTAACGAACTAAGACCACTTGAATCTAAAATAGATTTATTTACATTAACTCATGGTTCAGCAATGTTCACAAGAGGTCAAACACAAGCATTAGTATTGACTACTTTGGGATCATTGAGAGAACATAAAATTATAGATGGTATCTCTGAAAGAGAAGAAAAGAAATTTATGTTACATTATAATTTCCCTCCATACAGTGTAGGTGAAACTGGAAGATATATGGGAGCTGGAAGAAGAGAAATTGGACATGGTATGCTTGGTGAACGCGCTTTAAAACAAGTTATGCCTAATGAAGAAGAGTTTCCTTATACAGTTCGTGTAGTTTCAGAAATACTTGAAAGTAACGGATCTAGCTCACAAGCAACAATTTGTGCAGGTAGTTTGAGCTTAATGGCTGCTGGTGTTCCAATTACAGCTCCAGTTGCGGGTATCGCAATGGGACTTGTTAAACAAGGAGACAATTATTCAATTTTGACTGACATTCAAGGAATGGAAGATCATAATGGAGACATGGACTTCAAAGTTGCAGGAACAAAAGATGGTATTACAGCCTTGCAAATGGATATCAAAATTGATGGAATCAATAATGAAATTATGGCTGAAGCTTTAGAACAAGCAAGAATCGCACGACTTGAAATTCTTGCAAACATGAATAGTGTTATTGCTGCTTCTAGAGAAGAAGTATCAGAACACGCACCTAAAGTAAAATTAATGCAAATTGATCCAGACAAAATTAGAGATGTTATTGGCCCTGGTGGTAAACAAATTACTGCAATCATTGAACAATGTAACGATGTTAAAATCGACATTGAACAAACTGGTAGAGTTACAATAATGCACACGAATACAGTAGATATTGCAAAAGCAATTAAAATAATAGAAGATATCGTTAAAGTTGCTAAAGTAGGAGAAGTTTACTCAGGAAAAGTAGTAAGAATTGAAAAATTTGGATGCTTTGTTGAGTTATGGAAAGGAACAGATGGTCTTTGTCACATTTCAAAACTAGCTCACGAAAGAGTTCAAAGAACTGAAGATGTTGTTAAATTATACGATATCATCTCAGTTAAAGTAATTGGAATAGATGATAAAGGACGAGTTGATTTATCAAGAAAAGCAACTCTTCCAAAACCTGTTGCCAAACCAGTTGTTAAAACTACACCTGTTGCTAAACCTGAAACAAAAGAATAACTATATGTTATAATAATTTCCGGTAGTGTCAAAAGTTTAATGGAAAGATGAATT
>CAYYOU010000018.1:0-11662 GCA_964473425.1 uncultured Candidatus Izemoplasmatales bacterium
AGTAATGGCAATCGTATTAATAGGAACTAAAAAATGGAAACTTTTATTAATGGTTATCCCCATCTTCTTTGTTGCTGTTTCAATTGATTTATGGGATATCATAATCTTAGGAGATTTCCGCACTGAAGGTTTTCTAATGCAGGCTTTATTTTATGTCATGGGCGCACTTACAATACCACTTGGTCTTGCATTAATCGTTACATCTAAGTTCCCAGCATTTGTATTTGATGAATTAATGATTATGATAATGAACATCTTAAAAACTGAAAAAGTTGTTATTGTAAGAGTTGGAATCGAAGTATTTGGGATTGTACTAGCAATTGGAATCGGATTTATGGCCGGGATTGGATTTGGTTCAGTAAATTATGGTTCTATTTTAATGGCAGTAGTTCTTGGCCCACTTCTTGGGTTCTATCTTAAAATTTTAAAAGGGAAAACTAATGAAGAAACATAATATGATTTTTAGCCCAAAGAATATTGCGTTTTATTTACTCGGAATGATTGTAATATCTTTTGGTGTTGTAATGATGTTAAAAAGTCTACTTGGAGTTAGTTCATGGGACACACTTCATTATAGTCTTCATAAACTCACTGGAATTACTGTTGGTGAAGCAACTATTTGGGTGGCACTTACCTTTACTGTATTTGTTACAGTAGGTAATAAGGATTTAAAGTATCTTGGAATGGCAATCCCTATTTTTATAGTTGGGAATTTAATAGATTTATTTAACCTTACTCTATTGGTAAACTATATTCCTAAAAATATCTTCTTAAGAATATTAACTTATATCATCGGATTTTTAACTCTTCCATTAGGAGGATCTTTATTGATTATCTCAAGCTTTCCAGCAGGAGTGTTTGATGAATTTATGTTAACTCTTATGAAACTGTTTAAATCAGAGAAATTAATTTTAATTCGTGTTATAATGGAACTATCAGCTGTAACGTTAGCTGTAATATTAGGCTTTATTGCCGGAATACAATTTGGTATGTTTAATATCGGGACACTAATATTTTCTGTAAGTGTCGGGGTACTTGTTAAATTTTATTTAAGACTATTTGCATCTATGGGTCTTTATGAACTGAAACAAAATTAGAAACATACTATTAAAAACATAAATAATTATATTAGGAGGAAATAAAATGAGTACACCGCATATTGAAGCAAAAGAAGGAACAATAGCAAAGACTGTACTAATGCCAGGGGATCCACTTCGAGCTAAATACATTGCAGATACATATTTAGAAAATGTTGTTAAATTCAATAATGTTCGTAATATGTTTGGTTTCACTGGAACTTACAAAGGTAAAAAAATAAGTGTAATGGGTAGCGGAATGGGAATGGCAAGTATTGGTATTTATTCTTATGAGCTATATAAGTTTTACGATGTTGATAATATTATCAGAATCGGAAGTTGTGGGGCATACTCACCCGATTTAAATCTATATGATGTATTGCTAGCTGATAAAGTATGGAGTGAATCAAGTTATGCTTTTGTTCAGAGTGGTAAAGACATTCACGAAGAATATCCAAGCAAAGAATTAAATAACAAATTATTAAAAGTAGCAGATGATTTAGGAATCAAAGTGATTCAAGGAACTATTCATTCAAGTGATGTATTCTATCGTGAAAATATGAAAGCTTTCGAAGGAATATACAAAGAACATGGTACAATTGCTGTTGAAATGGAATCATTTGCACTATTTCATAATGCAAATGTAACAGGGAAAAATGCTGCGTGTTTACTAACAGTTAGTGATTCTCTTGTAACACATGAAGCAACAACTGCTGAAGAACGTCAAACTGCATTCACTAAAATGATGGATGTAGCACTAGGATTAGCTGAATAAGTAAAAAGTGCGAAAGCACTTTTTTTAGGAGATAAAATATGAATACAAAAACAATAAAAGATAACAAATATACTTTAAACATGGTCAAGACTGATAAATTTAAAACTGTGAGAATTCAGTTATCTTTTGGTAATGATTTATCAATAGAAACAATCGCTATAAGAAGTATGATTCCATATTTACTGAGAGCTGTTTCAAAAACATATGATACCAGAAAGTCTATGTCTTCACATCTAGAAAATATGTATGCAGCCCATTTTAATGTTGGAGTAAGCAAGGTTGCGAAATCTCACTTCATAAGCTTTGATTTTTCCGTAATCAATGATCAATACTCTTTAGAAGAAGATTCTTTATTTGATAAGTCTCTTGAATTCCTAAATGAAATCTTATTTAACCCATTCTTCAATGAACAGACATTCTTAGAAGAAAAAAGATTATTAAAAGAATATTTTAGTGGTATTTATACAAATAAACTAAAATATGCCTTTAAAGAAATGCAAAATATTATGTTTAAAGATGAAATATACCGAATTAATGCACTTGGAGACAAAGATATCCTTGAAGATGTAACGTTAGAACAATGTATTAGCGGATATCAAGATATGCTTAATAATGATTTAATCACAATAAACGTTGTTGGTGATATTGACTTTGATTTTGTTGAAAAAGACATAAAAAAAGCTTTCAATTTTAATGAAAGATCTAAAGATTTAGTTTTAATTGATAACGAAGTAGTTATTGTCGATAATGTAAAAGAAATATTTAATAAAATTGATGTTAATCAAGCAAAACTAATAATTGGATATCGTTTTGACTCCTTATATCATTCAAATGATTACTTTGATGCAATAGTCTTTAATACTTTATTTGGAGGTTCTTCAGAAGGTTTGCTTTTTAGAGAAATCCGTGAAAATCTTGGATTAGTTTACTTCATTGGTTCGAGTTATGACCCTTATAAAGGTGTAGTATTCCTAACTGCAGGAATAAACCAAACAGACTATCAAAAAGTACTTACTACAGTTGACTCCATATTAGAAAAAATAATCGCACAAGATTATGATGATAGTCTTCTTGATATATTAAAATCAGTTCAGGTGAATAATCTTATTGAAAGTCTTGACTCAAATGGTGGTCTTTCATCAAGAATAAACAGAGATTCTCTATTTAATGACGAATTCAATCCAGATAAAATTATAGTAAATCTAAAATCAGTAACAAAAGATGGAATAAGTAGTGTTGCAAAGAAACTTATAAAAGACACAATTTATTTATTGAGAGATGATAAAGATGAATAAATATCTATACCCAAAAGTGAATGAAGAACTTTATCATGAAGTCATGAACAATGGATTGAATGTATACCTGTTACAAAAAAAAGGATTTAATAAATCCTTTGCTACATTCTCAACAAACTTGGGATCGATAGATACAACCATTGAAAACGAACTACATGAGAGAATTGAGCTCCCTCTTGGTATTGCTCATTTCCTTGAACACAAACTATTTGAGCAAAACAATGAAGATGTATCATCATTATTTGCTAAAAACCAAGCAAGGGTAAATGCCTTTACTCAAAACAATAGGACAACATATCTATTCTCTTGCACAGATAATTTAATAAAAAATCTTGATTTATTGTTAAATTTTGTTCAATTCCCTTCTTTTACGAAAGAAGGAGTTGAAAAAGAAAAAAGTATTATAACTCAAGAAATAAAAATGTATGATGATGATCCAAACACAGTTGCTTATATGACATTAATAAGAAATGTATTCAAGAATCATCCAATCAGAAATGATATATTGGGTACAGAAGCATCAATTAAAGAAATTACAGTAGATATTTTAAATAAAGTACACAATACATTTTATAGTCCAAAGAATATGGTGTTATTTGTTACTGGTAATTTTATTCCAGAAGAATTGATGGAACATATTCGAATAAATCAAGCCAGTGTTAATTTTAAAAAAGGGTATTCATTAGTAAATAATATCCCCCTACAAGACAATATTCCTAATAAAAAATCTTCAGAGTTAAAACTTGAAGTTGATATTCCTAATTACATTTTAGCTATCAAACAATCTCCTACCAATTTTGCAAAAGAGAACATTATGAAAAAAGAGCTAATTATGTCTATATTTATTGACTTACTATTAGGTAAAAGTTCGCATAATTATAAGCATTTAATCAATAATGGGCTGATTAATGATTCTTTCGGAATAGATATAACTTTTGAAGAGTCTTACGGTTACTTTGTTGTTGGTAGTGAAACCAACTTTCCAACTGAATTAGATAAGTCTTTGAGGGATATTTTTAGTAATTTATCATCGTTCCAAATTACCAAAGAAGATTTCTTAAGAACAAAGAGACAAATTATCGGTGGATTCATTCAAGCGTTGAATAGTCTCGAGTATATTGCTAATCAGTTTACTAAATATCATTTCTTAGGTGCTTCTTTATTTAACATTTTAGATATTGCTGATAGAATTACAATAGATGATGTTTTAGGAGCAAGAACCTTGTTTTCAAATGAGAAATCATATAGTAAAGTTACAGTACTTCCAAAAAAAAATGGTGTTTAACACCATTTTTTATTATAAATATTTCAAAATCCATTTTCCAAGCTGTTGATGTGTAAAATCACGATCTATTTCATTAATAACTTCATGTCTCGCATTACCCAAAATAGTATATTTAACATTTGAATAGCCACAATCTTTATAATATTGATAAAGATTCTTAATATCATTTCCGTAATTTCCAAGAGCATCCAATTCACCACTTATGAAGTAAATTGCTGTGCTTGAAGCACTAGCCTTAATTCTTTGTTTGTCTTGAATCTCAAGTAAAAATCTTAACATATCTAAATGTGCTCCAATTGTAAATGGTTTACCACACATTTCATCTGCAAGGAATTCTTTTTGGATATTTCTATCAGAAGTTATCCACTCAACTCTGTTGTTTATAATTCCATTCTTTTGCATTGATTTAACTGCTCTATCTGCAACTTTAGTATTATAAAATTCACTCACATGTCTTTTTCCTTTTGAACGAATTATTAACTTAGCAAGTCCAATAGATAAATAAATTTTAAGAGGATTAAACCATCCAGTTCCTGAGAAAATCGCTTGGTCATATCTTTTGTGGTCATATAAGATTGCATATCTCCCAATAAAAGAGCCCATAGAATGTGCAAACATTATAACGGGTAAAGTCGGATAAAATTCTTCAATATAATCTCTAACAGTTTTAATTCCTTCATAAACTTTATGAAAGCCAATGTCATCAGCAAAATAAACATATTCGTTTGTGTCTGCTGTTTTACCATGTCCTAAATGGTCATTTCCAATTACAATTAAGCCTAAAGTGTTCAGGTAGGTTGCGAATTCTCTATATCTACCAACATGCTCACTTGCTCCATGTATTATTTGAACTACTCCCTTAGGTTTCACTACATTTGGCGTCCATAAATAAGTATGTAAATCATTTTCATATGGATCAACTATTATAAATTCTTTTTCCATCCTATCACCTTCTAAAGAATATTATATCATATTTTTATAAATTACTTTTTAAAAAACGGATATTTTTGTTAAAATAAGGATTAAGAGGTGATATTTTTGAAAAAATACATAATTGCAATTGACCAAGGAACATCTTCTACAAGAGCAATCCTTTTTGACAAACAAGGTAAAATAGTTAGTTCAAGTCAAAAAGAAATTAATATTTTTTATAAGAAACCAGGATATGTTGAACAAGATGCAAATGAAATTCTTTCATCTGTTCTTTCGACAATTGCAGAATGTTTATCAAAAGCAGAAGTTTTACCTGAAGAAATAAATAGTATTGGGATTACAAATCAAAGAGAAACAACTATTCTTTGGGATAAAAGAACTGGACGCCCAATTTATGATGCAATTGTATGGCAATCAAAACAAAGCAACTATATTTGTGAGGACCTTAAAAGCAAAGGACTAGGCAGCCTATTCCAATCAAAAACAGGTCTACTAATAGATCCATACTTCTCAGGAACTAAAATCAGATGGATACTTGATAATATTAAAGGTGCAAAAGAAATGATGAGTAATGGGCACTTAATGTTTGGTACTGTTGATTCTTGGTTACTATACAAATTAACTGGAAACACTGTTCACAAAACTGATCATACAAATGCTTCAAGAACGCTTCTGTACAATATATTTGAAAAGAAATGGGATGAAGAACTTCTAAATATCTTAGGAATTAATAAAAACATTCTTCCAGAAGTTTGTGATTCAAATAGTATTTATGGACATACAGCTAGACAAAATTTCTTTGGAGCAGAAATACCAATAGCAGGTATACTAGGTGATCAACAAGCTGCTTTATTTGGTCAACTTTGTTTTGAAAAAGGAACAATTAAAAACACCTACGGTACTGGTTGTTTTATGTTGATGAATACCGGTACAACACCTTGTTTATCTAAAAAAGGTCTCCTTACCACAATTGCATATTCCATTGATGGAACAGTTACATATGCACTTGAAGGAAGTGTTTTCGTTGCTGGAAGTGCAATTCAATGGTTAAGAGATGCACTTAAATTTTTTAAAAATGCATCTGATTCTGAAAAACTAGCTATGAGTGTAGATTCAAACTATGGAGTGTATGTTGTTCCTGCTTTTGTAGGTCTTGGTACTCCCTATTGGGACACAGAAGCAAAAGGAGCGATACTTGGTCTAACAAGTGGAACATCTATCTCTCACATTACAAGAGCAACTTTGGAATCTTTAGCTTACCAAACAAAAGATGTCATTGACATTATGTCAAGTGAATCAAAAATAACTCCAAAAATATTAAAAGTAGATGGAGGAGCATCTTTAAATAATTTTCTTATGCAATTTCAAAGTGATATTTTAAACATTGAAATCAGGAGACCGAAAGTCAACGAATCAACTGCACTGGGGGCAGCATTCATAAGTGGATTGGCCACAAATTTCTTTTCTGACTTAGATGAATTAAGAAAAAATAGAATATTAGATAGAAAGTTTATTCCAAAAATGAAAATGGATGAGAGAAACAAACTTTATACTACCTGGCAAAAAGCTGTTAGTGTAATTAGAAGCTTTAAATAAATGTTTATTTTTCATAATTTTTATAGTAAAATACATTAAGGAGGATTAAAAATGGATGGTAAATTATTAAAATTTCAAAAAGCAAAGAAGAAACATGAACAAAAAGTAATTATCGGCAGTACATTAGTAATACTAGGATTAATATTGATTGTACTTTTGATAAACTCTGGACCCTATGGACTAATCCTTGTAATCCCTGGAATAATATACGCAATTATTGGAGTAAGAAACTTCTCAATTTTGAGAAAATCATTTAAAACTGAAGTTTTGGCAGATTTAATTGTTAAATCGATAGACAACGGTGTGTTTAAGCCTGAACAAGGCTTGTCTCAAAGTGAAGTATATTCAACAGAATTCCTAAAAAGAGCAGATGTATTTCATACTGAAGACTACTTAGCTGGTGATATTGATGGCGTAAGCTTCATATCAAGTGATGTTAAGCTTCAAGAAAGAAGACAAGTTCAGACTAAGGATGGGACAAGAACTGAAATTATCACTTATTTTTTGGGAAGAGTATTCAAGTTTGATTTTAATAAATCATTTGATGGATATTTACAAGTACTTGAAAAGGGGAAACCTGTTAAAAAAAGAGATTACAACAAAATCAAACTCGAAAGTGTTGACTTTAACAAGAAGTTTACTACATTTTGTACCAGTGAACATGCAGCATTTTATGTTTTAACTCCTCATTTTATGGAGGCATTGAGACAATTCGAGAAAAACAACAAAGGTAGTATAAGTTTTTCATTTATTGACAATCATCTCTTCATTGGTATTAACAATTTTAGAGATACATTTGAACTAAAAATGTTCAAAGTATTAAATGAAGAAACTTTTAATGAGTTTAGAAGAGAAATGGAAGTAATCAAAGAAGTAGTACATGAATTAAGACTAAATAACGATATCTTTAAGAAGGAGTGAAAGAAATGGATCCAATAATAATCATTGTAATTATCGTAGTTGTATTATTAGTTGCACCATTACTATGGTTCATCGCTACGATGAACAAATTAAGACAACTAGAAGTAAAGGTTGATGAAGCAGAATCAGGAATTGATGTAGCACTTACAAAACGTTTTGATGTATTAACAAAATTAGTTAACACTACAAAAGGATATGCTAAACATGAAGCAGAAACTTTTGAAAATGTAACTAAATGGCGTGCGGGTTTACCTAAGAAATTATCGTTACAAGATAAACAAGAGTTTATGGGTAAAATGGATGCTGTACAAACTGGAATTAATGTTGCAGTTGAAGCTTATCCAGATTTAAAAGCTGAAAAACTATTTGTAGGTTTACAAAAATCAATTTCAGATGTTGAAGAACATTTACAAGCAGCAAGAAGAGTCTATAACTCAAATGTTTCAAGAATTAATTCAATGATCGTTACGTTCCCAACAAGTATTGTTGCTGGAATGGTACATGTTGATAAAAAAGAATTCTTTGAAGCTGAAATAACAAAAAGAAGTGACGTTGAAATTAGTTTTTAAAGAAAGAACTTCAAAAGTTCTTTTTTTTTGCGAATTATGAGAAATTTTATATAAAACTGAAAATAAAGCTGATTTAATTAAGAAATAAAACAAAACATAGCTATTTTTTATAAAAAGAGTTCTTAAACTGCATATATCTCACGTATTTAACAACTAAGTAATATATTGAATTGTTGCTATAATAATGAAAAAGGAGGTAATATGTTAAATCAAGTTATATTAGTAGGTCGTTTAGTTTATGATCCAGAATTAAGAAAGCTGGATGATGGTAAGTCAGTAACTACAATCACTTTAGCCATCAAAAGAGGGTTTAAGAATGCTGAAAGTGGAGAATATGATACTGATTTTCTAAAGTGTACTCTGTGGAGTGGAATTGCAGAGAATACAGTTGAATATTGTACAAAAGGCTCTACAGTTGGTGTAAAAGCAAGATTAGCCCAAAAATACTTTGAATATGCTGATGGAAAATCTTTTTCTTATCCAGAAATTGTGGCTGAAAAAATTACTTTCATAAACACTAAAAACGAAAAATAATATTATCCCCCATATATAATATTATTAAAAAAGTGCTAAATGCACTTTTTTTTCTGAATGTAAATAAGTTACTTTCAATATATAGCATATTTTGGTATAATATTATCAGTTCAGATTTGATGGTGATTATATGAAAAAATGGCTTAAAGAAAATATATTTGTTAAAGATATGTTTCTCTACATTCTAATCGGCGCTATAATCTTTTATATACCCGCCTGGGGTTCATTTATTTTAGGATTAATATTAAATAATGATATATTACTTGGATTTAGTGCTGCATATGTTTTAATATGGGCTGGTCCATTTACCCCAACTATTCCAGCAATTTTTTCAATTGCCGTTGCTATGAAACAACTTGTAAAAAAAATTAAAATACTTAAGGAGTGATACCTATGAAACAATACTTGGAATTATTAACCCACATTATGGATAAAGGATCACATAAAGAAGACAGAACTGGTACAGGAACATTGAGTACTTTTGGATATCAAATGCGTTTTGATTTGGCAGAAGGGTTTCCCTTACTTACAACAAAAAAAGTGCATTTAAAATCAATTATTCATGAACTTCTGTGGTTCATTAATGGCGAAACAAATATAAAATATCTAGTTGATAATAATGTAAGAATTTGGAACGAGTGGCCGTATCGTAATTTCAAAAAGACAGATGATTACAATGGTGAAACATTAAAAGAGTTTGTTGATAAAATCAAAAAAGATGATGCTTTTGCGAAAAAACATGGAAATTTAGGACCATTATACGGGAGACAATGGCGCCATTTTGATGGAGCTGACGGGTTATATGTTGACCAGTTATCCGAAGTAATAGAAAACATTAAAAACAACCCAGGATCAAGAAGATTAATTGTTAGTTCTTGGAATCCACCTTTAGTTCCAATGATGGCATTACCGCCTTGTCATATGATGTTTCATTTCTATGTCAATGATAATAAACTAAGTTGCCAACTATACCAAAGAAGTGCTGATACATTTTTAGGAATTCCATTTAACATTGCTAGTTATGCATTACTAACAATGATGGTAGCTCAAGTGACAGACCTTGAACTAGGAGAATTTATCCATACTCTAGGTGATGCACATATTTATAATGATCATTTCGATCAAGTGAAGTTACAATTATCAAGAACTCCTAAAAAATTACCTAAAATGATTTTAAACAAAGAAATTAAAAATATTGAAGAATTTAAATATGATGATTTTAATCTAACAGGTTACGATCCTTATCCACTAATAAAAGGTAAGGTGAGTGTCTAATGGTAAATCTAATAGTCGCAATTGGTAGAAACAATATTATTGGCCAAGGGAATAAACTCCCTTGGCACTACAAAGAAGATATGCAGTACTTTAAAGAAATAACAATGGATAAAACAGTAATCATGGGAGAAATGACTTTTAAATCGATCTTATCTTATCTAAATAAACCCTTGCACAGAAGAACAAGTGTCATTGCTACTTTAACTGACTACAATTATCCTGGTGTCGAGAAAACGAATGATATAATACATTATCTAAAGAATTACCCTAAAGATAAAGAAATATTCATAATAGGTGGTAAAATAATATATGATTTAACACTTGATATCGCAGATAAATTGTACATTACACATATTGATAAAAAATATGAGGGTGATGTCTATTTTAAAGATATTGATTATTCTAAATATAGAAAAATCAGTGAAAAAATAAGTAACGAACTTAATTTTTCTGTGTATGAAAGGATTAGATAATATGTATACTCTTAGTTTATATCTATTTTGGATTCTGTTTACCTATTTATTAAGCTCATTATTCGGACTAGATTTTAATAGTTTTAATGAATTAAGATTCTATTTACTTGGCTTAGTTAGCTTGTTATTTGGTTTAATCATATCCATAGCTATACAACTGAGTATATTAAGCATCATTGGAAGGTTAAGAATGAGATCAAAGCTAGGTTCTAAATTTAATCACAAACTAGTAAATTCATTTTTAAATCTCGGTACACACCTTATTAGAGTAAAGGTAAAAGTGACCGGTAAAGAAAATATTCCTAAAGGTAATTTCGTTCTTGTTTCTAATCATCAAGAGAATTATGACATAATAATATTGAAACCAATATTTAAGAATCATCCCCTAACCTTTATTTCAAAAGAATCACTTATGAATACACCATTTATCGGTAGATGGATAAAAATACTTGGTAATATTCCTATCTCAAGATATGCTGATAGATCTGCCGCTGAATCAATTGTTAAAGGAATTAAACGAGTAAAAAGTGGAATGCCAATGGGGATTTTCCCCGAAGGTAGAAGATCATTTGGAAATGAACTTATTGATTTTAAACCAGGAGCACTTAAATTAGCAATGAAACCGAAAGCTGATATATTAGTTGTTACACTCTATAATATCAGTAATGTCTTTAAAAATTATCCTTTTAAAACACAAAAACTATATGTTCATATTCACAAATTAATGAAGTATGAAGAATATGAAGTTTTAAGTAGTAAGGAACTTGCTGAAAAAGTAAAAGGTCTCATTCAAATACAATTAGACAAGTTTGAAGAAATGCATCATTAATAAAGAAGCAATCCTGCGTTTTACACAGTTGGCTTGCTCTTTTTTAATAAATTAATATTGAAATTGTTTTATTTTTTATGTAGTTAATTTGTGATATAATA
>CAYYOU010000019.1:0-11546 GCA_964473425.1 uncultured Candidatus Izemoplasmatales bacterium
TCCAATAATTAACAATCCCATAATCAATCCCTGATGATTTTTCAATACTTACAGTTGAATCATCAACACTAAGAGATCCTGATATGATAATTTTACGGTTATTTTTAATTAATACTTCATAGTCATCAACTGCAAAGGGATTTCCATTATTAACTACTACTTCTAAATAATCAATTTCTTTTCTATCTCCTTTGTTTCCAGCAAAATTTCTAAAGGCAGGTACATCTGGATGAACATATGAGAAATAAAAGGTTCCACTACTGTATGACTCTTTGCTATCTAGCTTTATGTTAGATTTATCAAATGTCATCTTCCATTCAGCAATCTGCATATTTTCACTCTTGTCCCATGTGACACCATATTTCAGTTTTGTATTATATATCCAATTTTCATCAACTTTTTCATGATTGATATTTTGAAGATACCCTCCATCTGATCCTTCTACTTTTAGAAGTTCACCAACGTAAGGAATAACACAATCACTTAACTCCATCCAGATAGGAATTGATAATGCTAATTCTCTTTTTTTACCTTTGTTAATCAGCTCATAGTAAGCAGTCAATACCCCGTAGGTGTTACTAACATGTATTATTAGCAAGACATCCTTAAACGCCTCAGAACTAAATATAATGTCCATATCATTATCTGTTAGAAACTCAATAACTGGTTTAGCATTAGTAAATTCTAAACTATATGGCACCCCAATGCTTGGTGCTAGAAAGGCAGATTTTGGTTCGTTATTGTATCCGTTTACCATTGCAAGCGAATTTCCATCCATGTTGAATGATAAAATATAGTTTCCACTTACAATATATGCACTATCTTCCATCAAACAAGTAAATGAAGCTTTTGATCCTTTTAAAGGAGCAAAGACATATTTTTCAACTGTCTTATCTCTATATTTTATTAGTGCTTGTTCATTATAAAACCCATAATCATGTAACACATATTTAACTTTTATAGATCGTTTTTCTTTTGGTGCTAATTCAATCTCTAGATCATCTTCAAAATCTGCAAAACTATTTGGTAGAATTATTTCGAATTTTTCCTTGGTTGTTAAATTATTAACAACGTCTAAGTAACAATTATATTCTTCTTTAAGAACATGATTGTATTCAAGAATATTCAATTTTAATTTAACCGGATACTTTGGTTCAATACCGATTTTAAAACTAGCTTGTAGTCCATTTATTAGTAGACTTACTTCAACAACAGGATGTGTTTCCCCCTTATGTTGATCTTTATCTATTTTCCCGACAAAGAATAAACTTTTAATATTAATTTCATCTACTACAGTAATTGTTTCATTCATTGAACATTTTATATTTTTATTATCTTTACCATTAAATTCTATTGTTAAATCTTTACCTGACTTATTCACTAATCTAAAACTAGCTTCATAATCATTATCGAATACTAAGTCGTGTTCACCAATCGTCATCTCAATCAAATAGTCAGGTGTCTCAATGAATCTTAATCCTCTACCTGTTTTTTCAAATTCGACAGCTAATGTAGTAACTTCATTTTCAAAATCATATCGATAATATTCAAAGCTTGATCTAAGTTCTCCATCTTGTTTCATATCGATTACTCTTTTACTATCTTTATACCAATCAATTTGCGATAAATATTCACTCAATGCTTCTGTTTGGAATACATAAGGAATAAAGTTCATTAGATGAACTGAACTTCCTCTTCTTTCCCAAAAGAATCCACATTTTTTATATAGTGGCATTGCTTTTATATTTCCGCTCCAAGTAAATAAATCAAATCTTGGCCATCTAGATTCAGTAGCGGCTTCAATTATTTTTAGAATTAATGCTTTCCCAATTTTTTTCCCATGATATTCAGGAATTACATTTAATAAAGGCAAATAAGATGCTCCTTCATCATGTTTATACTCAGATAAACTACAATACCCAACTACTTGATTATCATCAATAGCTAAATATACTTTTAAATTCCCAGAACTCGATTCAGCTGCTATAACATCTGATTCCGTTTGAATAACATCTTCATTTCCCCAATTCACTACACTTTTATTCCACATATCCGCAACTTTTTTTGCGTACGAATCATTATATCCTACGATTTTCATTTAATTTCACTCATTTCCTAATGTTAAAAATTATTATTATAAATCTGTTTTAAAAATTAAAAAGTAAATAATCACGATTATTCCTAAAGCTATACGGTACCATCCAAATATCTTGAAATCGTGTTTTTTGATATATCCCATAAGAAATTTTATTGTAACTATCGATACTATGAACGCAGTTACCATACCAATAACTAATATTGCTAATTCTGGTTTTGTAAAATCAAAACCATACTTGTAAAGTTTGAGCGCACTTGCTCCAAACATTACAGGAATTGATAAGAAGAACGAAAACTCAGCAGCTACAACTCTAGATGTTCCAAGAATTATTGCTCCTAGTATTGTTGCTCCAGAACGTGAAGTACCAGGTATTAGTGCTAACACTTGAAATAATCCTATAAATAATGCAGTTTTATATGATAAGTCTTTTATAGAATTAATACTTGATTGTTTATTTTTGTTTTTATTTTCAATAACAATAAATAAAGCACCATATAGAACTAACATAATTGCGACTGTTATATAATTATACAAATTATCGTTTAACCAGTCATCAAAAATCAAACCGATGACTGCAGCTGGTAATACTCCAATGATTACTTTAAACCAAATCTGCATAGTATCCTTTTTTTCTTCTTTACTTTTTTTACGAGATATTGGGTTAAGTATATGAAAGAAAAGGACTACTACTGCCATAATTGCACCTAACTGAATGACTACTAAAAACATTTCTTTAAAGGCGTCTGTCATGTCTAGATTAATCCACTCATCTACAAGAATCATATGCCCAGTACTACTTATTGGTAACCACTCAGTAATACCTTCAACAATTCCGATAATAATCGTTTTTATAATCTCAATTATTTCCATAATAACAGTCACCTCCAATCCATCAGTATTTATTATACCTTAAATCAAATAATAGTTCTATCAAAAACTCAAAAGCAATCGTGTTTATACGCTTTTAATATCCTAATTATCATCTTAGACAATAAGCCTAAAATAGTATGAAGTTTTTTTTGTATAAATTCCAAAGCAAAGTCATTGACATTTTTAAAAGGTTAGGGTACGATAAATTTATAGTTAGTGAACGATTGAAATATTGGAGGTACAATAATGAATGAAGAAATATTAAAATTAAATAACCAATTATGCTTTAGGCTTTATGCCGTTTCTAGGAAAATGACGCAATTATATAAACCACTCTTAGAAAAATTTAATTTAACCTATCCACAGTACATTATTATGCTTGTACTATTTGAACATGAGGAAATAGATTTTAAAAAGTTAAGCGATATTGTAGATTTAAAGACAGGCACAATATCTCCCATCATAGACAAACTTGAGAAAAAAAAGCTAATCAAAAAAAACACAAATAAAGAAGACGCTAGAAAATTAAACATATCAATTACTAAAGAAGGTTTACGACTTAAAGAAGTTGTCATTGAAGTCCCAATTAAATTGGCTTCTAATCTTGAGATATCAGAAGATATGTACAAAGTCTTAGTCAAAGAACTAGATGACTTGTCTAGCATATTAAAAAAAGCTAAAATTATTCAAGATAATAAATAAAATAAACAATAAAAAAAAGGAGAAAAAACATGAAAAAAGAGATTACATTTACGAGTTTAAGAAGATTCAATATTATTATGGGAGCAATTCACTTGTTCCAAGGTTTATTAATGATTGTTTTAGGATTAGTAATAGCAGATTTAGGAGGATTCAAACTTAGAATTTTCCAACATTATTTAACATTTAAAGAAACTGCACCTGGTGAAGGTTATTTGGAATTTGCTAGATCTGAAGTATTCACATTACCGTTCTTCGTATTAGTAGCAGCTTTCTTACTTATTTCAGCTTTAGCACATGGATTAATATCATTACCTAATAAGATAAACACAATGTATAACAATGACCTAGCAAAAGGTATTAATAAACTACGTTGGTTTGAATATGCAATAAGCTCTTCAATTATGATTGTCTTAATTGCTTACTTATTTGGTATATGGGACGTTGCATCTTTGGTTCTTATTTTCATGGTGAATGCATCAATGAATTTATTTGGTCTAGTGATGGAACAATTAAACTCAGGAAAATCAAAAGAAAATGTAAATTGGGGTCCATTCATTTGGGGATCAATCGCAGGACTAGCTCCTTGGATCGCAATTGTATTATATATGACTGGTGCTTCATCAGAAGTAACAGCACAAACACCTTGGTTTGTATGGGCAATTGTCGGTTCTTACTTCGTTGCATTTAATACATTCCCTATAAATATGATTTTACAATATTTACAAAAAGGTAAATTTTCAAACTACCTATATGGTGAAAGAGGGTATATCGTACTTAGTTTAGTAGCAAAAACAGTTCTAGCATGGTTAGTACTTGTTGGTGCATTACAACCTAGTTAAACACCTCAATATTTACAATTTTAAAATAAATACAATTACACAATAAATATAGACAAAAGTGGTGATAATATGGAATACATAAATGGAAAAGACTTATATAATATGTTCAATTATGGTACATACTATATAATGCAAGAACGTGAATACTTAAACGACATCAATGTTTTTCCCGTCGCAGATGGTGACACCGGAAACAATTTACTACAAACACTAAAAACAATATCTCTTGAGTCAATTGCCACAGAATCTTTCAAAGATTCTTTGGAGTCAATCAGTAATTCAGCTTTAATTGGATCAAGAGGAAATAGTGGGATAATTTTCGCACAATTTGTGAATGGGTTACAAAAAGCTAATGGATATAGCGAAAAAGTATCTTTTACAGAATTTTCAAGGTTGGTTGAAGAAAGTATAGTACATACTTATTCTTCTCTCAGCAATCCTGTAGAAGGTACCATGATAACTATCATGAAAGAATGGTCTATTATTCTAAAAAAACTTATCAAAGAAGAAGGAACACTACTAGATAAGTTTACAGAGAGTTTTACTCATATTTATGCCCTTTTAGAAAATACAAAGAAAATGTTAGATGTACTCAGAGACAATGATGTTGTCGATAGTGGAGCACTCGGCTTTGTGTTATTTGTTAAAGGAATTGTTAGTTATTATAATAATGATGATATCGATGTGATTGCATATGAAAACATTGAGATTGTTGATCATCATAAATTCGAAGGTGAGATCACACACAGATTTTGCACAGAAGGCTTAGTTAAAGCAAAGAAGATTGACGAATCAATGCTTAGAAAGCAACTAGAAATTCATGGTGATTCACTAGTTATCGCTGAAGGTAAATCTAGATTTAGAGTTCACATTCATACAAATAACCCACAAAATGTCTTTGAATCTCTTAAGAAATTTGGAGAAATTGAATCACAAAAAGTGGATGACATGAAATTAGATATGAGCTTAAAAAACAGTTCAAAAAAGCGTGTTCTTGTAACTGACAGTATTGCTGATATTAATCAAGAATTACTTGATGATAACAACGTTGTCGTTATCCCTATCAATATTTCTGTAGATAATATCCCTTACTTAGACAAACTTTCAATTACCAATGAAATGTTATTCAAAAATTTAGATCAATATAAAGAATACCCTAATACATCTACTCCTTCTATAAAATACATCAATGATTTATTTTCAAGATTACTACTACAATTTGATGAAATACTAATTGTAACAGTATCAGCGCATCTTAGTGCAACGTATAATGTAATTTTGGGAGAAGCGAGTAAATTAACTGAAAAAGGTAAAAAAATATATGTAGTAGATAGTTATAATAATAGTGCTACAGAAGGTCTACTAGTGGAAGCAGCAATCAACATGATGAACCAAGATGTAACAACAACTGACATTGTGAAAGAACTAGAAATACAAAGAGAAAAAACGGAAATACTTGTCTGTTTAGAAACATTCAAATACGCAACAATGAGTGGACGATTACCAAAAGTAATTGGTAAAATAGGAATGTTTTTTGGAATCAGACCTATTATGTCCTTAAAGAATGGAAAAGGTGCCGCATTTGGAATGGCACTCAGTCAAAAAAGTATTACTAAAAAAATCAAAAAGTTCATTAAAAAGGATCTAGATAAAACAGGAATAAAAGCATACTCATTAGTTCACTGTTTAAATGAAGGTTTAGCTTTACAATATAAGAAAGAATTCACAGAGTTAATTGGTAAGGCACCAAGTTATATTACTGAGATATCATCAGCTACTGCAATACACAGTGGTGTTGGTAGTGTAGCAATTGGATACATAAAAAAATAGAATTGAAAGAGGGGATACCATGTTAATAGCTTTATACATAACACTCGCTTACTTTACAATATTTTTCATTGTAGCAACAATAATCAAAAACAATAGCATTGTAGATATTGGGTGGGGATTCGGTTTTGTGATGACATCTTGGATACTATTCTTTATTAACGGTAACTATGGATTGAATCAAATAATTATTAATACAATGATCTCTCTTTGGGGATTAAGACTATTTTATTATATTTTAAAAAGAAACATATTTGAAAAAGAAGATTTCAGATATGCAAATTGGCGCAAAGCTTGGGGTAAATGGGTGATACCAAGAGCGTTCTTACAAGTCTTTATGCTACAAGGAATACTGCAGTTCTTAATAGGAAGTACTAGCTTCTATTTAAATGCAAATGGAACTGATTTCGCAATGATAAGTTTAATTGGGGTTGCGCTTTGGGTAATTGGGTATTACTTTGAAGTATTTGGTGATCGTCAGTTAAAAAGTCATATAAAAGACAAAACCCAAAAAGGCAAACTACTAACAACTGGTTTATGGAGCATGACAAGACATCCTAATTATTTTGGAGAAGCTTTAATGTGGTGGGGAATATATGTCTTCGCTATTCTGAATGGAGTACCAGTATATTTCATTTTTAGTCCATTAACTATTACACTTGTACTTTACTTTATTAGCACACCTATCTTAGAAGAAAAAATGAAGGGATATGTAGAATGGGATGAATACTCTAAAAAGACTTCAATGTTCTTACCATTCAAATTAAAATTAAAAGGGGAGAAAAGAAAATGACATTCTTGAAACTATATGTAATAGCATTCGTTATATTTATAGCAATTGATGCTATATGGTTAGGGTTAATTGCACCAAAATTTTACAAAGCACAAATTGGGCACTTAATGAGTGAAAAACCAAATTTCATTGCTGCTATCGTGTTCTATCTAATCTTTATTGTAGGAGTTGTATATTTTGTTATCAATCCTGCTGTGGAAGCTCAAAGTATGAGTAAAGTATTAATTGCTGGTGCATTGTTTGGATTTATGACTTATGCAACATATGACTTAACAAACTTAGCAACATTAAAAGATTGGCCAATTCAAGTAACAATAGTTGATCTGATATGGGGGACTTCTCTCAGTACATTAATAGGATTATTCACATATCTGATATACAATGCAATTTCATAATTAAAATAAAATACAAAAAACGGATTTCAATCAAATGAAATCCGTTTTTTTCCGTCTAATTTAACTATTTACCAAAGTTGATGAACAGTCTTTTTTATTAATCTATTATATATTTCTTCAACACTTTCCATTTGAGCATCTGTTAAAGCAGGCAGATTTGATGATGTAGCATTGTCGATTATATGAGATACTTTACTTGCTCCTGGTATAACAGTGCTTACAGCATCAAACATAAGAATCCATCTTAATGCAATTTGTGGTAAAGATTCATTTTTAAATACATTCTTTAACTCTGAAACTGCTTGTAATCCTTTATTAAAATCAACACCACTAAATGTTTCGCCTTTATCAAAAGCTTCACCATTACGGTTGAAAAATCTGTGGTCGTCTTTTTTAAATTTGGTGTCCGTTGTGAACTTACCTGATAGTAAACCACTAGCAAGTGGAACTCTAACAATTACACCAACATTGTGTTTTTTAGCTTGTTCAAAAAACAGCTCTGCAGGTCTTAATCTAAACATATTAAAAATCATCTCAATAGCTTCTACACCTGGGTAATTCAGTGCTTTGAGTCCTTCTTCAATTCTTTCAACACTAACACCATAATGTTTGATTTTTCCTTCAGCTTTTATTTTATCTAATAATTCAAATACTTCAGGATAGTAATAAACATCAGTTGGTGGACAATGAAGTAATACCATATCTAATGACTCAACATTCATATTATTTCTTGAATCATCGATAAATTTACGGATATTTAGTTCATTATAACCAGCACTTTCATGTGGGTTAAGTTTTCTACCAATTTTTGTTATTACAAATGGTTTTTCCTTAACAGTTTTAAGATACTCACCAATAATATTTTCGCTTAATCCATCTTGGTAAACATCGGCAGTGTCAAAACAATCAATTTCTGAAGTTGTCGCTGCTCTTAACGTTTCCAATGCAAGGTCTTTGTCAAAAGGGTCTCCCCATTTTCCACCAAGTTGCCAGCATCCTAGTGATATTTCACTAACTTTTATATTTGTCTTTCCTAACAATCTTTTTTTCATTACTCTCTCTCTCCTTTACTTGACAATTAATCGTTCTAATATTTTTTCAGTTACTCTTATTCCATCAATTGCGGCAGAGACTATTCCACCAGCATATCCAGCGCCTTCTCCTGCTGGATATAAGTTTTTAAAGTTATTGCTTTCTAATGTCTCATTATCTCTTACTACTCTGATAGCTGATGATGATCTTGATTCAACACCTGTTAATAAAGCATCATTACTATCAAACCCTTTTAGTTTATTTCCAAGTTTTGGTAAGGCTTCTATAAATGCATCATTAATTTCATCTGAAAAGACAGATCTTAGATTTGCGAAAGTTACTCCAATTGGATAACTTGGTAAAACAGATCCTAGTTCTGTTGTTTCTGTATCATTTAGAAAGTCTCCAACTGTTTGAATAGGAGCGTTATAATTGCTTCCTCCTAAAATGTATGCTTTTCGTTCGAGTTCTCGTTGATAGTGAATACCCGCTAACGGGTGGTCACTTTTAAAATCAGTTTCATTTACAGTTACAAGTAAAGCACTATTAGCATTAATTCGGTCTCTGTCATATTCACTCATTCCGTTAACAGCAATCATTCCTTCTTCGGAAGAGGCTGGTACAACCCATCCTCCAGGACACATACAGAAAGTGTAAACACCTTTTTTGCTTTCTGTTTGATGAGTAAGTTTATATTCAGCTGCTCCAAGTAACGGATTATCATGATTTGGTCCAAATTGAGCTTTATTAATCATATTTTGTTTGTGTTCTATTCTAAACCCAACTGCGAATGGTTTTTGGATGATTTCACATTTATTGTTATATAGCATTTCTATTGTGTCTCTTGAACTATATCCCATAGCTAGTACTACATAATCAAAATGTTGAACAACTTTGTTTATCGTTAAATTGATTCCTTTATCACGAGGTTCAATATTAGTAACCAGAGAATCAAAATTAATTGTTGAACCTAATGAAATTATTTCTTTTCTAATGTTTTTAACAACTTTAACAAGTTTATCTGTACCTATATGAGGATTATGTACATATAAAATTTCATCTGGAGCACCTGCTTTAACAAGTTCTTCAAAAAGCCATTTTCCTCTGACGTCTTTTTTTCTTGCTGTTAGTTTTCCATCAGAAAATGTTCCAGCTCCACCTTCTCCAAACTGAATATTTGATTCTGTACTAAGGACTCTATTTGTATTAAATCTATCTATTGTAGCAATTCTTTTATCTACTTCTTCTCCACGTTCAAATACAGAAACATTTACTCCTGCTTGTGCAAATGTTAATGCACTAAACATACCAGCAGGTCCAAAACCAATTATCGCAATCTTTTTATCTTTTAAGTACTCAAATTTTACTTGTTCATTATCCTCTTTGTTAAAAACTTGTTTCGTTACATTTGATATCCTTTTAGTTAAAATAGTTTTTTCACCTTTAACTTTAACAAGTAAATTATAGACAAACAGTATTTGTTCTTTTTTTCTAGCATCAATCGATCTTTTTAAGATTGTATAATCTAAAACATTATCTATATGTGTGTCAAGTTTTCTTGAAATAGATTTTTTTAAATCTTTAGGTTCTCTCTCTACCTTGACTTTTAATTGATTTACTAACAACATATTAATACCTCTTTCTTTAAAACTTATTATTTAGTGATTTTAAACTTAAAATCTCTGTTATAAAATTCGACATATTGTTTGAATAATGTCTTAGAGTTTTCTAAATAATTATCATCTAAATCATCAAGATTAATATGCCAACCACCGTGACCTCGAAGTCCGCCACCACCGCCGCCGCCAACAATAGATTTATTAACCGATAAGTTTCCAATCAATTGTGTTATATAAAAACAATTGAACCCTTTTTCAACTAGATCATTTGAAATCCTTGTAAAGTAGTGTACTTTTTCTATTGAATTGTTAATAAGTAATATAGCTGTGCTTTTGTTTTCTTCGACTACTCTAGCTATAAGTTTACTGATTACAACTTGACTATATTCCAAAGTCAACTCTGATGTAAGAACACTAATACCATTAATTATATCTTCTTCAAAATCAAAAAAGTCAGTATCTATTAAATCAGCATAATTTCGACAAATTTCATGAGATGCTTTTAAAAGTGAATATTTCTTATACTCATGAGTTTTTGGAAAAACATCTCTTAATGTCGTGTATATTAGTTTATCAGTAAATAGTTTAACTACCGACAAAGTAAAGATATCAGACTGTACTAAGGCCCCTAAGTTCATAAAGTTTTTCTCATCTATTCCGTTTACATTAACATTCTCAATTAGTTCCTTAAGACTCATTGAAGAAGAAACAGAAAATAAGAACACTCCCAAAGAAGTGTCAAATACTTCACATATTTTCAAGATCATGTCTAAATCAGGAATGGAAATACCTCTCTCCCATTTTGATATTGATTGAAATGATTTGTTTAATAATGTAGCAAGTTCCTTTTGTGATATCCCTTTTTCGTTTCTTAATTTAAATATCAGTTTACCAAATTTATTTTTATTTATCATACGTATCACTCCTCTGTAAATAGTATATCACTTTGTGAAGTATTTGACAATAAATATAGGTAGAATTCCACTATATATATAAAACCACTAAAACGGTTAATATCTCCGTTTAGTGGTTCCATTATAAACTAGTATTCATATTGATATTCTCATCTTTTTTTCTTACTTATCTTTTGGTAAGACAATATTTAAGATAAACGCTAAAAGACCAGCAGCAATAATTACATCAGTAAAATACCATTCTAAAAATGCACTTTCAAAATTTCCACCTGGTAGAAACTGTTCCATCAGTAAAGGTGATTGTGTTACTCCAAAACCAACACTTAAAGATAAAGCTAAAATTAATCCATCTCTTCCAGCTAAATTACCTTGAGATATCATTTTGATACCCGTAACAACTACATTTCTCGAGTTTCTCACTAAAAAATATCATAAAGTGAACTTTAAAGCGGAATCA
>CAYYOU010000020.1:0-11296 GCA_964473425.1 uncultured Candidatus Izemoplasmatales bacterium
ATTTGTATATAAGTTTATTTCTACAAAGGCTAAATTCCAATAGTTAACGTCAGGATTACGACATGTACATGATAAGTAAGTAATTTGGTATCTTATATAATCTCTAAGAGGCCATTCTAATAAGATAAAAGCATTTTTATCAGTAACATCACCATGTCCGTTAATATGTTCATATGGAATCGCATTTTGAACTACTGTTCCATCTATTTCTACAGGGTCAGGACAATCTTCACAAACCGTGTCTTCACACTCTTCAGGATCAGGGACAATTACTTCACATTCATCTCCGACACAATCGGGTTCTTCATTAACTTCTTCTGCAGTTAAAATACACTCAGCTCCGACGCAAACGTCTTGACAAGCTGTTAAAGTAAATACAAACAAAAATAGTGCGGATATAAGTAATAATTTTTTCATAAAAATCTCCTCCAGTTTTCGTATAAATCATCATCTATAATTATAAAATATAAAGTATGAAAATGCAACTATATTCTAATAGATATTTAAGAGGGGATTAGGGTGTTTATAAGATTGATTATATTGACATCTATCTCCCATGTTAAACCGATAATATTATTGTAACCTAAGTCACCTTTATTACTTAAAGAACCATAATGTTCATTCATAGTTACCATATCAAATACAATATAATCTTCCAACATGGTCAATTGTGTATTGAAATCTGTATCTAAATTGTAAGAAGGTGATCTAAAAGAGATATTATCAGAATCAATTATATCAAATCTAATATCAACAATTTTTCTACCTAGATCAAATTCTCCATACACAATATATGTTACATCGTTATCTTCATCAGTATATTTGCCATAAAAAGTGTCACCTAAAGTATATTCACCATCACCAGAAATCATATGTTCACCAGCATATTCATACAATCCACCAAGGATAAAGACTCTTTCATATCCCATATAATCAAGCACATCTTTCAAATACCCGCTTCTAATACAACCATCATCATATAGAAATATTGCTTTATCTCGATCAAAAAGTCTTTCTAATTCTTGTTCTCTTAATATTTGGTCAGGATTAAATTCATAAGTGTCATTACGATTAAATGCTCGGTAATCCAAATAGTCAAAGAAAGGAATTATTTCAAAAGAATAAATGAAGCCTGCTCTGAATCTTGCCTCATAATTTCTTAAGTCTACATATTGAACATCATCTCTAAACATATAATCATCTAGATTTTCCATTGTGATTAAATCATCTGCTAAAATTATATCAACTTCAACAGTTTTATCTTCACAACCAGACACAAAAAACAAAACGACAAATAATGGTACAATAAGCCATCCTTTAATCATATTTACCGTCCTCCTTTTCAATGTAAATCGTATTATCTTTACATTTTATCATATATATATATTTTATTAAATATAATAATATATAATTAAGAAAAATATTGTTTATTTTTCAAAGCGTTTTTGTTATAATAATATACGTGATATTTTTATTAATACGAAAAGAGGTGAGCACAGTGACAACAGAGTCTTCAAGTATGAATAAGTTATTTGAAAAATGGATTTTAGACGCTGATGCCAAGCTAGATGAAAAAGATCTAGTAGGGAAAGTGAAAGCATATTTAGAATCTCAACACCCTGAGATTTGTGGTAAGTGTACACCATGCAGAGATGGTGTAGCTAAAATGGAAAAATTACTAGATAAATATTTAAATAATACCGCTACGATTAAAACCTTAAAAGAGTTAGAAGAATTAACTCATAACTTAAGAGCAAGTCGTTGTAGTGTAGGATTAGACATCGGAAAGAATATGGAAGTTGTTTTAGAAAAACATTATCATGTTCTTTATCAACCAGTGAAAAAGTACTAAGGAGGAAATTATGGCATCTATTACAATTAATGGAAATACTGTTAAAGTCAAAAATGGCACAACAATCCTTAATGCTGCAAAAGATATTGGAATCGAAATCCCAACATTATGTTTCATCAAAGAAATTAATGAAATTGGGTTTTGTAGAATATGCGTTGTAGAGGTTGAGGGTGAACAAGATTTAATATCAGCATGTAATACTGAAATTAAAAACGGAATGGTTATTGAAACCGATTCTGATAAAGTAATTGAATCAAGAGAAAATACATTACAACTTTTAGCAGCAAATCACCGATTTGACTGCTGGAGATGTCCAAAAGATGGAATTTGTGAGTTTTACGATCTTCTTAAGAAAAATGATATTCTCTTTGAAGAATTTGGACCAGGAATTGCCCGTAAGGATGATTTAATACTTGGTACAGGTATTTCAATGGATCAATCAAAATGTGTCTTATGCAAGAGATGTGTTGCTGTCTGCAATGATGTAGTAACCGCAAAAGTCTTGAAGTTTAGAGATGATGATGGAATGAATCCATTTGTTTCTCCAACTGTTGGACTCGCTTTTGATGAAACAGGATGTACATTCTGTGGGCAATGTGTCAAGGTGTGTCCTACAGGAACTCTATTTGAAACAGAGCATATAGCTTTGGTAGAAGAAATGATTAAGAACCCAAGCAAAACTGTAGTTGTACAGGTTTCTGATTCTGCAAAAGCAGGAATCGGTGAAGAATTTGGATTTGACATAGGTAAAACATTTGATGAAGTAGAAGGTAAAATGTTTAATGCATTTAGACTTCTTGGATTTGATGAAATTACCGATACAACTATTGGTGAAGACCTAATGATTTTAGAAGAAAGCCAAGAATTACTAGACAGATTAACTGAAGGAAAAACATTACCTCTCTTTAATTCAAGCTGCCCAGCAGCTGTTAGATATAGTGAATTATTTCATAGTGAGCATTTAGAAAAGTTATCAACTTCTAAATCTCCCCATGTAACGCAAGGAGTGTTAATTAAAAATCATTTTGCTAAAGAATATCTGAATAAAAAACCAAAAGATGTTTTTGTAGTTTCAATTATGCCTTGTATCGCTAAAAAATATGAGATTTCAAGACCTGAACTAGAAGTTGATTCAGTAAGAGATGTTGATGCTGTTTTAACGATTAGAGAAATTGCTAAAATGATAAAAAGAAAAGGATTTAACTTACCTGAGTTAAAACCATTTACTCCAGAAAGTAATTTCGCAAAAGAGACTTTATCTAAGGGAGTTAAATCTTCGAACACTTCAGAAACTGAAAAAGTTTTAAACGCTTTAAGCGATAAAGTTGATCATAAACCAGTAGCTGAAATTAAATTTAAAATAACTTATGGAAATGAAACAGAGATTTCTAAAGGAATTATTAAAGAAGCTACTGTTGTGATTGGAACACATAAACTAAATGTAGCGATTGCATCTGGTGGTAATGCCATGAAAGAAATGTACAATCGTTTAGATACAGGTAAAAAGAAGTATCATTATGTTGAATTTTTAAGTTGTGGTGGAGGTTGTTTAAACGGTGGCGGAATGCCAATCGAAATAGATCTTCCAATGCATGATATAATTAAAAAAAGAGAATCTTTACAGTTTCTTAAAGACAGTGAATTACCACTAAGAATACCTGGGGAAAACAAAGCAGTATTAAAAGTATACGAGAAATTCCTAACAAGTGAAAACAGCGAGGCCTCTCATAAATACTGCCATACACACTTTTCTAAAAAAGAGTATCGAAATGAATAAGAAGGTGAAATTATGATTACCGAATATAGAACTTTTCTTAGCCCTAAAAAAATATATCTTCCTTTAACTGATAGCGATTCAAAAATCGCAAACTTAGCAGTTGAAGAAGGAGATAAAGTACTAGTTGGGCAAGTAGTCGCTCATAAATTTAATGGGAAGGCTAAAACACCTATCTTATCTACAGTTAGTGGTACTGTAGTAGGATTTGAAGAAAAAACTGATCGTTACTCGAAAACAGTGGATCACATCGTTATTGAAAATGATCTATTAAATGAAAGCATCGATTTAGTAAATTTTAAAGACAAAGCAGCAAAACTTCAACCAAGACATTTTCCTAAAAATGTTACAACATACAAAGATAATATTTCAACAGCTCAAGTTAGAAATCAACTTGCTGGTTTAGGAATTGATAAGATATCAATAGATGGACTATATACTGATATCTCATTTAGTGGAGCATCAAAACATATTGTATTAAACGCAGTATTCACTAATGAACCATTTATATCTACAGATTATGATTTAGTTACTCAAAATGCTGAAGATATAGCTGATGGTATTTGTTTGCTAGGTATAGCTGCAGATACAAAATCATTAACTGTAATAGTTGATCGTTTTATGCCAGCTGAAGCATTAGAAGAACTTGGAAAAGCAATCGTAGATAAAGACATCGAATTAATTACAATCGATGCCAAAAAAGTAAATGCTTGGGATTACAAAATTATTAAGAAACTTGTTAAAAAGGATTTAAATATTAACTTATTAGAAGATGGAGTTTTTTATTCAAGTATCCAAACAGCATTGATGGTTCATAACGCAGTTAGAACAGGAATACCTATTGTGAATAGACAAGTGACAATCACAGGCGATGGACTAAAGGTTAACGCTGTATACGATGTTAGAATAGGGACACTATTTTCAGATTTAGTTAATGATTTAGAAGGGTACCATGACATTGAAAACATGAACCTTCATATTGGGTCTTTCTTAACAGGTATTCAACTTGAAAGTGATGACTTTGCTATTACACAAACAGTTGATTCAATCAATGTTTCAGAATACCGCGAAGTGGAAGAAGATGTATGTATTAAATGTGGAGACTGTAATGACATTTGTCCTGCAGGAATATTACCACAAAATATAATGGACGCAGAACTTAGAAATGTGAATTCAAGAATTGTTGATTTAAATACTCATTTATGTGTTGAATGTGGGCTTTGTACTTATGCCTGTCCTTCAAAAATAAATGTAATGGAATGGGTACGACGTGCTAAACGTCGTGTCGGATAGGGGTGAGATGATGAACTTTACTACAAAGAAACCACCTATCGTGATGAATTCACAAAGAACATATAAAAGATCATTTACGCTTCACTTTGTATTAATTGTTGTAGCAGTAGCTGCAATAATCTTAAAAGCATTTACAGTAGTGCCAGATGATGCAACATATACAGCCCTAGACCAAGCATTCAAAGTATTTTTAATGCTTGTGACTGGTGCTTTTGTATCATTGATAATTGAATTGTTTTACTCATTATCTGAAGGTACTACAAACAAATTTAATAACTATAAAGGTTTTGTAGATCCAATAAATACTGGATTACTTATTGCCTTATTATTACCAACAGTTACACCTATTTATGTACTTGTACTTGCAGTAGCAGTTGGTGTTTATGCTGGTAAAATTGTATTTGGTGGATATGGATATTACATCTTTAATCCAGCACTTGTTGGGGTATTATTTGCTAATTTATCATTTTCATCTCAGTTAGCAGTTACAGATACTCCATTAAGGTTATTAAAAAGAGCATTAAATGGAGAAACATTCCAAATTAATAATTTAACAGAATTAATTTTAGGTAACTATGAAGCACTAGCTATTGGGACAACAAGTCTTATATTGCTAGTATTTGCATTTGCTTACTTGTGTGTAACAAGAGTTATTGATTTAAGAATATCGGGAACGTTTTTATTAACTATTCTGGTAATGTCATTTGGAATTGGATTCATTAATTTCTATGTTTCAGGAGACATGAGTGGAGTACTTGGTTATACATTAATCAATATGATTACTGGGTTTACAATGTTTGCTGCTGTGTTCTTAATAAGTGAACCGGTATCAAGCCCAACCTCCAGAGAAACCAAAATGATCTATGCTGTTGTTGTTGCAGTTTTAGCAATGACTGTAAGAACACTAGGCCAAGAAACAGAAGGAATCATATTTGCTATCTTATTTGGTAATATGATTACACCATTTATTAATAGAACAGTTAAAAGAAGTAATGATAAAACGCTTATTAAAACTAGTATATACTTAGTTTTAGCAGTATTATTTATTACTGTTTTCTTAGGGTATATCTTGCAAAACAATTTAAGTGATGTATTCACTTATATTGGAGGTGTACTTCTGTGAATCATTTAAGAATAATATTAACATTAACAATTGTTGTATTAATATCTTCAGTAGCAGTATATTTTGTTGAAGGAGTTACTACTCCAATAATTGAGGAATACAATGAGAAGCAAGGTAACCTTGCTAAGTATGATATTTTACCGGGTTATGATGGAACGTTCATCGACGTTACAGCTGATTATGATTTAACGGATACTCCAATTGTAAAAATGGAGATGGCAGGTGACCAAACAGTATTTTATACAGTATCGTTTGGTGGATATAATCCAGGTATTACAGTCTTAGTTGGATTTGATTTAACATCCAATAATATTGTTGGATTTAGAGTTATCGAACAAAATGAAACACAGGGTCTCGGATCGGTTATTACTGAAGAAGAATTTCAAGCTCAGTTTAACAATCTAAATCCAAGTGAAATAGATGGAATAGCAGGAACAACAGCTATGGTAACTTTAGGTGCAGTTAAAGGTGCATTAAGAAAAGTTGCAGTATTCCATAGCGTAGAATTCGAGGGTGCTGTCGTTGAAACACCTGAAGAAAGACTACTTAGATTAAAACAAGAAATTTCAGAAGATGGTGCAACATTCACTGATGTAACATCTGATTATGATGTAACAGGGTCTCCAATTACTAAAGTTGAAGAATCAAACGGAAACTCAATTGTTTATACTGTTGGATTTGACGGATATAATCCTGGTGTTGTTTATGTAGTAGCATTTGATTTAACAACTCATGATATAAACGGATTTAGAGTTGTTGAACAATTTGAAACTGATGGACTTGGAGCAGTAATTATAGACCCAGTATTCCAAGCTCAATTTGATGATTTAGCACAAGACTCTATTGACGATGTAGCAGGAACAACTGCAGTTATTACTCTTGGTGCTTTAAAAACTTCAATAAGCGATGTAGTAGATTTCCATAAAGCTAATATTGAAGGAACACATGTTGAGACTTACTTAGAAATGGTTATTAGATATAAAAATGAAATTACTGTAGATGATGCTGTAATTACCGATGTATCTGATGCTAATGATCTTATTAGCAGTTCAATTATAAAAGTTGAATTAGCAAGTGATGGAACAACTGACGTTGCTGTAATCTACGATGTTGAATTTGTAGGATACAACGAAACAGATGTTGTCGAATATCTTATCTCATTTGATTTAATAACTAATGATATATTAGGATTTAGAGTGCTTTATCAAAATGAAACACCAGGTTATGGATCTGCAATTGAAGAAGATAGTTATTACGAACAATTCGTTGATATGCCTCAACTAGATGCATTCGATGGAGATATCGATGATATAGCTGGAACTTCAGGTGCACCAGTAACTATGGGAGCATTTAAAAACTCATTAACTGAAGTAGTTGCTTTCCATCAAACTGTATTCCAAGGAATGATAGTTGAAACTGATGGAGAAAGACTAGATAGACTTTGGACTGAATTATTCCCAGAAGCTACAACATTTACAAAAGTAACAAGAGATTATCCCGCCAATTATGATATTGAAGAATTCTATGAAGCATATAATGGAGCTACTTATTTAGGAAACCTTTACCATGTTAAGGCAGTAGGAGCAAGTTATAGTGAAGAAACATATATTGAGTTCTTCCTAGGAATTGCAGAAGACAATACTTTCACAGGCCTTAAAATGTGGGATGACAATGAAACACCAGGTAAAGCTGCTCCGTTCTACTTAGTGGAATATGGAGATACATACACTGGAGATGATATTGAAGCCGCTTATACAATTGATGATGTAGCTGGTTCAACAATTACAAATAATGCTTTACAAGCTGCCTCTTTGTCAATTGCACAATATCATGTAGAAGTTTATGAAGGGCGACAATTTGCAAGACCTGCTAATGTTGAAGCATTAGATGCTCATCTATTAGAAGCTTTCCCTACAGCTGATTCGTTTAATAGTGTTTATTTAGATTATGTATATGATGAAAATATATATAATTTATATGAAGCATTGGATGGAACAGGAACTGTAATAGGATATGTATATTATGGACACTCAAGTGGAAATAACGGAACAATTGAGTTTACTTGGGGTGTTGATTTAACAAACACAACAATGCAACTTGTTATCACTGAAGATGAAGAAACCTGGGCCCTTGCAGAAGATTATTCAAATTATAATGGATCTGCAGGATATTTCCCTGATACTCCATGGTTAGATAATTTTGAAGGGGCTTCACTAACAGATTTACTTACTACTCAAATTGACTCTATTGCTGGAGTTACAGTAACTACAGCAGGAATGAGAGACGTATTAGAAAAAATAGCACAGTACCATATTGATGAATCAGTAGGAGGTGCAGGGTAATGGCTAGAAAAGAAAAAACAATCAAAGAAATATTTACTAACGGATTCTTTAAACAAAACCCTATATTCGTCCAATTCCTAGGAATGTGTCCAACACTTGCAGTAACAAAAAGTGTTGAGAGTGCACTGGGAATGGGTGCTGGAGTAGTATTTGTATTAGTAATGTCAAATATCGCAGTATCATTAATCAGAAATTACGTACCTAAAGAAGTAAGAATTCCGATTTATATCGTAATTATTGCCTCACTAGTTACAGTATTAGAAATGTTTATGAAAGCATACGTACCAGATCTTGCTGCTTCACTTGGAACATTCTTAAGCTTAATCGTTGTAAACTGTTTAATACTCGGTAGAGCTGAAGCGTTCGCTTCTAAGAACGGTCCCTTAAAATCGGCAGCTGATGGGCTAGGTATGGCACTAGGATTTACTGGAGGTATTGTGTTAATTGCATTCTTCCGTGAATTGCTTGGAGCAGGTTCATTAACATTATGGGGAGATATAGGTATTAATCTTATCCCAGAACAATATCAAATTAGTATCTTAGTTCAAGCTTCAGGAGCATTTTTAGTATTTGGGATCTTAGTAGCCCAAATTAATAAAATTAAAATCTCCAAAGAACAAAGAAATGAGGTGATCTAAGATGGAGTATATCGCAATCGCCTTTGGTGCAATATTTGTTAATAATGTTATCTTAAATCAGTTTTATGGACTATGTCCTTTCCTTGGAGTATCTACTAAAAAGAGTAGTGCACTCTCAATGGGGATGGCAGTTACATTCGTAATTACTTTGTCAACAATGATTGCTTTTGTAATTTATAAATATGTACTTGTACCTTACGAAATAACGTACTTATCAACAATTGTCTTCATCTTAGTAATCGCATCATTTGTACAACTTGTTGAAATGGTTATTAAAAGATTTAGTGCATCATTATATACTGCACTTGGAGTTTATTTACCATTAATTACAACGAACTGTGCTGTACTTGGTGTTGCAATCGATATTACAGTAAACAGTAATAAAATATTTGATACAGCTACTCCAACGTTTATGATGGTTACAATTTACGCTATTGGTATCTCACTTGGTTATGCACTTGTAATTTTCTTGTTCTCAGCAATAAGAGAAGAAATGGATGCTTATCCAATTAAAAGAAATTGGCAAGGAATTCCTATTGCCTTAATCACAGCCTTTATCATGGCAATGATTTTCTTTGGATTTGGAGGTATTGTTTAATGGTTGTCGTAATTATTTTAGCAGTAGTAGTTTCAGTAGTGCTCGCAGCATTACTCTCGCTATCCTCTGTATTTCTTCATGTTGATGAAGACCCTAGACTTCAAGATGTTGTCGATCTTCTTCCTAATCAAAATTGTGGGTTATGTGGTAACCCTGGATGCAAAGCAATGGCTCAAGCTATTCTTAATGAAGATGCTAAGCTGTCGCAATGTAAACCAGGTAATCAAGAAATGAGAGAAGACATCCGTGATTATTTAGCAGAGCATGCAGATGAAGCAGGAGAGTTTGTAAAAGTTAAAATGTAATATTAAAGGAGTGCAAAATTATGCACTCCTTTTTATATGGAAATTGTTATAAAAAAAGGAATCAAGATTAAAAACCTTGATTCCTTAATATTATATATTTTTTAAATATTATGAAGCAGGCATTGCTTGAGTTAATGCATCTTCTAAAGCAGTTTGGAATCCTTCAACTCCGATTGTAACACCAGCAACATCATCAATTACTTCTTGATCAGTTACAACGAATTTTTGATGATCTCCATCAGCAGCCATAGCCCAATCAGCGTCCCAACCTTGTGCAACAACTATTGCAGCTGCCATTTCATTGGCTTGTTCGAACCATTCAAGAGTAGAAGCACTGTAAGCTGCCATGTGGTAATCAAATCCAAGAATTTGTTTAGTAGTTGCAGGGTTATAAACTAATACCCCACCAGCAGTATCGCATTCAGCTGTTTCATCGATTTCAGTATCAATAACACCTTCAATTGAACAACCATTTACAGAAGCATAGGCTGCATCAAAAAATACGCTAGTGATTCCGCCGCCTTGTCCAATAACAACTGTTGCAGTGTATAATCCATCTGAGAATCCGAAGTAAGTACCAGGAGTGTAATCTCCTAAAACAGAAACTTCATTCATGTATGTACCGTCTCCGGCAACTAAGTTAGCGCCAGTGTAAGAACCAATACCACCAACATTAATTACGTTTGTGTATCCAAGTGATTCAAGTGCAGCCATAACGTATCCAGCTCTTGTTCCACTACCACACATTAAGAAGACAGTTTTATCTTCATTAAATAATGCACGTAATGCACCTTGACTCATAATGTCTTCGGCAGCAAAATCCCAATTCTTATCAGTTCTAACTAATAGATTAGTTTTTTCTAAATAATCAAAGAAAGGAATCATTTCAAATCCTGCGATATATCCAGAATTCATTTTATCATCAAAATCTCTTAAATCAACATATTGAACATCACTTCTACCTAAATACATATCAATGTTTGTCATATCTACAACAGCAGGTAAAGGTAATTGTACTTCTAAGTTGTAAGAACCGTCTCCGGCACCTAAGTTAGAACCAGTATAAGAACCAATTCCACCAACATTTAATACGTCTGTATATCCAAGTGATTCAAGTGCAGCCATAACGTATCCAGCTCTTGTTCCACTACCACACATCAAGAAGACAGTTTTATCTTCACTAAATAATGCACGTAAAGCACCTTGACTTAAGATGTCTTCAGCAGCAAAATCCCAATTTGAATCAGTTCTAACTAAGATTCCTGTTTTTTCTAAGTAATCAAAGAAAGGAATCATTTCAAATCCAGCAATGTAACCAGCGCTCATTTTGTCATCAAAATTTCTTAAATCAATGTATTGCACGTCAGGTCT
>CAYYOU010000021.1:0-11147 GCA_964473425.1 uncultured Candidatus Izemoplasmatales bacterium
TATGAAAAGGCTATGACATACTATATGGTTTTAAGTAGAGATGACTTTTATTGCAATTTATAAAGATTATGCTATAATATATTAGATTTCAAAAGGTTGTGAAAAAAATGAAAAAACTTAAGAAGTTCTTCTTTAAAACGTATATAAGAGGATTCGTAGTATCTTACTTCCTGTTTTTAATGACAGGAGCAATCTTACTAAAATTACCTATATCAATTCAAGCCGGACAATCTCTAAATTGGATTGACGCAATTTTTGTTGCAGCCAGTGGAATGAGTACTACAGGTCTTACTACAGTAGTAGTTAAAGATGTATTCACTATCTTTGGACAGACAGTATTGGCGTTTATACTGCAATTTGGTGGTATAGGTCTCATTATGCTTGTGTCAATCTTTTGGCTTCTTACACGTAAGAAAATCAGCTTTAGAGAACGAACTATGATTATGACTGATCAAAACCAGATAGGTAGATCAGGAGTTGTTAGATTTGTTAAAAATGTACTGATTATGATTGTCTCTATTGAAATTATTGGATGGATTATAATGAGTTCTTATCTCTATTTAGCTGGGTACTTCGATTTAGGTTCAGCTATGTATCAGGCATTTTTCTTGACAATATCGATGTTCACAAATGCTGGATTTTCCATATCGCCGGATGGAAATAGCTTAATGATGTATAACACAGACTATTTTATGCAGACCTTAGCTATGTCATTAATGGTTTTAGGAGCTATAGGATTTTGGCCACTTGCTGAGTTAAAACAGTGGGTTGGAGCAAAAAGAAGAAGAGAAAAGTATGAATTTACTCTTTTTACTAAAATACTAGTTAGAATGCATATAGGATTATGGATTTTAAGTGCAGTAATAGTATATTTAGTTGAATTTAATGGATATTTTGCAGATAAAGACTTATTTGAAGGTGTTTTCTACTCTCTATTTATGTCTTTAACTACCCGTAATGCCGGGTTTACGACTTTGAGGATGACAGACATGTCTAATACAATTCAAATATTTTTTGGCATCTTGATGTTTATAGGATCTTCTCCTAATAGTGCAGGTGGGGGGATTAGAACTACTACATTCTTACTTACAATACTTGGAATAGTCTCATTTGCAAAAGGTAAACAACAAGTTGTTATTGGTAGTAGATCAGTTAAATCAGAAACAGTATATAAATCAATGATGGTGGTCATTGTAGCAGGTGCCCTAATATTTATCGGCACACTAATTATGACAGTGACGGAGCCATTTACTTACAGAGAAATCTTCTTTGAAATTAGTAGTGCTTTTGGAACTACTGGACTAAGTTTAGGAATCACGAGTTCTCTTACTATAGTTGGAAAGGTAGTGCTTATAATTACCATGTTTATTGGTAGAATAGGTATCCTTGCAATTCTTCTTATGTTTAGAGAAGATAAATCAGGATCAAGCATTAAATATCCTGAAATAGATATGATAGTTGGTTAAGAGCGAGTAATTTATTCGCTCTTTTTTTATAAAAAAAATAGAAGAAATTTAATTCTTCTATTTTGTTGAATTTCTTTCAATTAAATACACAGGTAGCACATGGTGTAAGTCATCGATTGGTTTTTTGCTAATCATTTGAATTAGTCTAGATACTGCAGCTACACCAATTTCACTAATAGGTTGAGCAATTGTAGTTAATGGAGGGTTTAATACAGATGCTAGTTGAATGTTGTCAAAACCAATAACCTGAACATCATTTGGAACGTTATAGTCGAGTTTATTTAGAACGCTAATTACGTATATAGCAATAATGTCACTACTACAGAATATTCCATCAACATCGGGATGTTTTTTTATAAACATTTCAATATCTTTTAAATCAGGATTCCTAAAGTCTAAATCAAAACTAACAACATCGATATTGTGCTCATCCATTACTTGGTAAAAACCTCTAGATCTATCAACAACAGTAATTAAGTCCGATGGTCCTCTAAAATGGATAACTCTTTCAGCTCCAGAAGATATTAGTTTTCTTGCTGCTAGTTCTCCCCCTTGTACATTATCACAGGTTATTGAAGGGATTGATGCATCAATGATATGATCAATTGTTAATATTGGAATATTTAACTTCCTATATTCTTCTATACATGAACTATTTGCTACCAATAATAAGCCATCAATATTGTACTGACTAAATACATTAATATATTTTCTTTCTACCTCAACATCGTCTTTTGTGTTGAATATCATTAATTTAAAGCCTTTTTCGGTTATAGTATCCTCTAAGGATTCAATTAATTCTGCAAAAAAGTATGTCGAAATATGTGGAACAATAAGTCCCATAATATTCGATTTTTTACGAAACAATGATCTAGCAAGTTCATTTGGAACATAATTCAATTCCTTAATGACTTTTTCCACTATTTTTCTTGTTTCTTGATTTACATATCCAGTATTGTTAATTACTCTTGATACTGTCGCAACACTAACATTGGATTGTTTGGCTACATCTTTAATTGTTGGCATACTAATCACATCCTAATAGCTACCTAAATTATACCTTAAATTTAGTAAATATAAAATAAGTTTTGAAAAAGATACTTTAGTGATATAATATTTGTGATTGGAGTGATATTATGGGTGTTTTTACAGAGAAAGATTTAAGAAACTTACTTATATATCAAGTGTATGTTAGAAATCATTCAGAAACTGGAGATTTTAAAGGGCTTGAAAAAGATTTAATAAGAATCAAAAATCTAGGGGTAGATGTAGTATATTTACTGCCTATTCATGAAATTGGTCAAAAGGGCAAAAAAGGAGATCTTGGATGTCCTTATTCTATCAAGGATTACAGAAGTATAAACCATGAGTATGGAGACCTTGAAGACTTCAAAAAACTAATAGAAGAAACACATAAACTAGGAATGAAGATTATGATTGATGTTGTATACAACCATACATCACTTGATTCAGCCTTAGTGTGCTCAAACCCTGAGTACTTCTATAAAGATGAATCAGGTAACTTTGCTAACAAAGCAGGGGACTGGGAAGACGTAATTGATATAGATTATACTAGCTCTAGAGAGCTCTGGTTGGAACTGATAGATACTTTAATCTATTGGACTGAACTAGGGATTGATGGCTACAGATGGGACGTTGCAAGTCTTATTCCTTTAGAATTTATGGAAGAAGCTCATGAAAGAGTATTAGAGGTTGATCCAAATAACATTTTCTTAAGTGAAAGTGTCCATGGACACTTCTTGAAGTATGTAAGAAATCTTGGATTTAGAGGATTTAGCGAAAATGAAATTTATCAAGTATTCGATATTGCATACGACTATGATGTTTCACCATATTTTGAAGGATATTTGAATGGTGAATCAACTTTCAAAAGATATTGTGAAGAGCTGAAGAGACAAGAAGAAATTTATCCTGACAATTACGTTAAATTAAGAAACTTAGAGAATCATGATTTTGGTAGATTTGCACCTATGGTCAAAAATGATATTGACAAGGTGAACAACTGGACATCATTAATGTTTTTTAGTAAAGGTTGTACTATGATTTACGCAGGACAAGAAAGACTTGATAATAATAAACCAAGCTTATTTGATATTGATAAAGTTAATTGGGATGGTCCAAATATTTCCAATTTAATCACTACTCTAGCAAAAATTACAAAAGACAAAGCATTTAGTTATGGTTTTTATAGTATAAAGGTTTTAGATATAGATGTATTTGTTGGTGAATATCTTTATTTAGGGAAAAAAATAATTGGAATCTTTAATATTGGCTTAGAAAAAGGAGATTTAGATATTTCTTTACTAAGTGGAAAATATACTAATCTTATTGATAATACTACTATCGAGATTGTGGACGAAAAATTAAGTCTGTCGAACAAACCACTTATATTTTGGGCACCTGAAAAATGAAAAAGTTAATATATTTTCTATTTTCAATCTTGATATTCTCGCTTACTGCTTGCGTCCCAGATGATAAATTGTATGATTACACAGATTTTCCAGAACATTTGATAACGTCATATGAAGAAGCAGAAACAATGACTTCAAATAAATACATTGTGTACTACTACAGTACAAACTGTGGACATTGTAAAGAAGTAAAACAAGATGTTCTTGGTTTTGTTGATAATTTTGATACATTACCATTCTATATTTTTAATATTCAAGATGCACAATATATGGATGTTTCAAGTTTAGAAGAATTTAGAGGAACTCCTACCGTTTTTGTTATGTCAGATAACAAAGTATTAGAAGCTTATGTAGGTTCTGTAGAAGTCCTTCAATTCATCAACATTTATAATTCAATAAGTTTTGATTATAATTCATTTGAATCTCAACATTTGAATAACTATCAGGATGTATTAGATATTCAAAGAGATTCTTATATTCTTTATTATTATCTTGATGAGTGCCCTTTCTGTAAACTTGCCAAAGAAGATTTGTTAGTATGGGCATACACAAGAAGCGTTGAAGATATTTATTTCATGAACGGGGCAAATGTAATTGATCCTGATAATGTACCTACAGAATTAACAATATTGAATTCTGGGACACCAATACTTCTAATAATGAGTAATGGTAAATTTATAGATGAGTATTATTCAGGAAGCGAAGAGGTTCTAAACTATATTTTAACTGTAGGAGATTCAGAAACTCTAACATTAGACTAATTTAAAAACTAAACAAAACCACAACTGTGGTTTTGTTTTTATGTTATAATGGAGTAGGTGATAATATGCAAGAATATATAACAGTAATTGGAGCAGGACTAGCAGGAAGCGAAGCTGGTTACCAGCTTGCAAAAAGAGGCTTTAAAGTAAAATTATACGAAATGAGACCAAAAAAACTAACTCCAGCTCATAGCACTGGGGGTTTTGCTGAACTAGTTTGTTCAAACAGTTTAAGAGGAAATTCTCTAGAAAACGCTGTAGGACTATTAAAAGAAGAAATGAGAATGCTAGATTCTCTTATTATTAGATGTGCAGATGCGACAAAAGTACCCGCAGGGGGAGCTCTTGCAGTCGATCGAGATAAATTTAGTGAGATGGTAACAAAAGAGATAAAAAGCAATCCATTAATTGAAGTGATAGAAGAAGAATTAACACACATTCCAACTGGCCCAGTTATTATTGCTACAGGGCCATTAACAAGTGACAAAATGTCAGATGCAATCAAAGAATTAATTCATGAAGATTATTTGTTTTTTTATGATGCTGCAGCTCCAATAATTGAAGAAGAAACAATAAATATGGATATCTGTTACAAGAAAAGCAGATATGATAAAGGTGATGCAGATTATATCAATTGTCCGATGACAGAAGACCAATTTGATACCTGGCACAAGGAACTAATAAATGCAAAAACAACAAAGATAAAAGAGTTTGAACTAAAAGTATTTGAAGGTTGTATGCCTTTTGAAGAAATTGCTCGTAGAGGGTATCAAACACTTCTTTTTGGTCCAATGAAGCCTGTGGGTTTAACAGCTCCATCTGGCGACAGACCGTTCGCAGTAGTGCAACTAAGACAAGATAACTCAGAAGGCACTCTATTTAACATAGTTGGCTTCCAAACACACCTTACTTTTAGTGAACAAAGACGAATAATTTACATGATTCCCGGACTAGAAAATGCTAATATTGTAAGATATGGAGTAATGCATAGAAATACATTCATTAATAGTCCAAAATTACTCACAAGAAATTATCAATTAAGGGAAAACAATAATATTTATTTTGCTGGACAAATTACTGGAGTTGAAGGTTATGTTGAAAGTGCAGGAAGTGGATTAGTTTCATCAATTAGTCTTGCAAGACAACTGCAAAATAAAGAAGAAATATTCTTCCCTGAAATTACAATTATTGGAAGTGAGAGTTTATATGTTTCACAAGCAAGTATTTCAGACTTTCAGCCAATGAATGCGAACTATGGGATCCTAAAGAAACTAGATTTTAAACATAAAAAGAAAGAACGTAAAATGTTCTATAAAGAGAGATCATTAAAAGTAATGGAGGAAATCATCGAAAAACTCTAAAGATTGGAGTGATGCTTTGTGAATAACAACCAAGTTATAACTTTATTTAAAGATTATCTTGAAATTGAAAAAAGATATAGTCCTTATACTGTTACATCATACACAGATGATATATATTCACTTGTGCACTTTTTAGATAGAGAACAATTTGGCGAGTTATTAACTGTTTCATCCAGAACTGCTAGGTTTTTTACTGCAACTCTCCATGAAAACTACAAACCAAAAACAATTGCTAGAAAAATATCTAGTTTAAGAAGTTTCTATAACTTTTTGAATAGAGAAGAGCTAACTAAAGACAATCCTTTCAAAGAAGTAGAACTCCCTAAACAAGAAAAAAGGCTACCTCAATTTATATATCCAGATGAGATAACATCGCTTTTTAATTCAATAAAAACAGATAAACCTATTGGAAAGAGAGATAAACTAATACTTGAGTTTCTCTATGGTACAGGAGTAAGAGTAGGAGAATTAGTAAATATTAAATTAAAAGACATTGATTTTTATCAAAACCTCGTTTTAATACATGGGAAAGGGAGTAAAGATAGATACGTACCTATTCATAATTTGCTTTCTAAGGCCTTACAAGACTATATCTTAACAACTAGGAATGAATTTTTAAAAAGAGCAGATATAAAAGAAAATCATAGTCTGCTACTCAATTTTAAAGGTACTTCTTTATCACAAAGAGGAGTAAGATTAATTATTAAGAGAATTATGGACAATTCAGAAGAAACATTTGATTTAAGTCCACATAAATTAAGACATACATTCGCAACTCATTTATTAAATAACGGTGCTGATTTAAGAAGTGTACAAGAATTACTTGGGCATGCTCATTTATCAAGCACACAAATCTATACTCATGTATCCAAAGACAAATTAAAAGAATCTTATATGGATGCACATCCAAGAGCTAAAAGAAAAAAGTAAATCTCATAATTACTTTGTGTCAAATCATTTTGGGAAATAGATGATATGATTATGAAAATTACAATAATTTCAGTTGGAAAGCTGAAGGAAAAGTACCTCTTAAAGGGTACGAAAGAGTATTCAAAGAGACTATCAAAATACACGAAATTAGAATTCATAGAAGTTTCAGATGAGCTTGTTCCTGAGACGTTTTCTGATAAAGTAAAAGATGGTTTTATTATTTCTTTAGTAATTGAAGGTGAACACCTATCAAGTGTAGAATTTGCAAATAAGTTTGAAGAAATTAAGACATATAAATCATCTCATATAACATTTATTATTGGGGGATCTAATGGTCTTTCAAATGAAGTGATTAATAAATCAGATTACAAACTATCATTTTCTAGTTTAACATTTCCGCATCAACTAATGAGATTAATTTTAATTGAACAAGTATATCGTCCATTTAGAATATTAAACAATGAGCCGTATCACAAATAGTTGCAACTAATGGTATGCACATCATAACAAAGCCCTCCTGGGCTTTTTATTTTGGGCCTTATATGACCTGTTATTTATAATGAAGTGTGATATAATATAAATAAGAAGGTAGTGTCAAAAGTTTTATGAAGAACTACGATTCTAACTGATAAATAGAGTGTAAAAACATCTCAATCAATAAAAGGACAATCAGTAAATTGTAAAGATCTAGAGTGTTTTTAATTCGTATTCCTTTAAGTTTCTAGAAAAATTCATTAACAAACATGTTGGTTATAAGGCCTTTACAAAAGGTTATGATACACTGAATAGAATTTTAATAAGATGGTTCATAACACGAGATTATTTACTCTTTTCAGTGCAAAAGAGTTGATAATAAATAATAAAAAAAGTAGTGAAAAAAGAGAACTTTTGACACTACCATAGAAAAGAGGAGGAGACTACATGAAGACTAAATTAGTAATAGTGGAATCACCTAGTAAATCAAAAACAATCGAACAATATTTAGGAGAAGAATTTCTTGTTCTAAGTTCAAAAGGACATATTCGTGACTTAGCAATAAGTGGTGTTGGTGGACTTGGACTGGATATCGAAAATGACTTCGCTCCAAAATATGTGATTATAAAAGAGAAAAAAGCAGTTGTAAAAGAATTAAAAAGTGCTTTAAAAGGTATCACTGAAGTTTATCTTGCTACCGACCCTGATAGGGAGGGTGAAGCAATAAGTTGGCATTTAAAGGAAGTATTGGAAATAGAAAATATTCCTACTAAGAGAGTTATTTTTAATGAAATAACCAAAAGTGCAGTTGTTCAAGCCTTTGAAGTACCACGTGAAATCGATTTAGGACTAGTGTCATCACAAGAAACAAGAAGAATACTTGATAGAATTATCGGTTTTAAATTATCAAAACTTTTACAAAACAAGATTAAATCAAAGTCAGCGGGTAGAGTTCAAAGCGCTACTTTGAAATTAATTGTAGACAAAGAAAAAGAGATTAATGCGTTCATTGAAGAAGAATTTTGGAAAGTTAAAGCAGAATTTCTTGGGTTTACCGCAGATCTTTTAAAATATAAAAATAAGACTGTGAAACTTACTAACGAATCTCAAACAAATAAATTACTTGATTCATTAAATAAGGAATTTACTGTTTCTAGTATTGATGCCAAAAAGAGAAACAGAGATGCAAAATTTCCTTTTACTACTTCATCTCTTCAACAAGAAGCATCAATTAAACTAAACTTTAGTTCTCAAAAGACAATGTTAATTGCACAAAAGTTATATGAAGGTATGGATTTAGAACAAGAGACTGTGGGACTTATTACTTATATGCGTACAGATTCTACTAGACTAAGTAATACTTTTACAAATCCTGCAATTAACTATATTGATGAAACTTATGGAAAAGAATATGTTGGAAAGGTAAAAAAATCTGTCAAAAATGGAATAAAAATTCAAGATGCTCATGAAGCAATCAGACCAACAAATGTCTTTAGAAGTCCGAAAACTGTTAAAAAACACTTATCAAAAGATGAATATAGCTTATATACTATAATATATGAAAGAACAATTGCATCACTTATGTCTTCAGCTATAATTAGCACTAAAACAGTTGTACTTATTAATAATGAAGCTATTTTTAAAGCATCTGCTCAAGACTTAGTATTTGACGGATATTTAAAAGTATATGGTAAATATGAGAAAGTTGATATTGGTGTTTTACCTCCGCTTGAGGAAAAAACTAAATTGATTCCAGAATCAATTGATAAAACTCAACACTTTACTAAACCACCTGCAAGATATAGCGAAGCTAGACTTATAAAAGAAATGGAAGACCTAGGTATTGGTAGACCTTCAACATACTCGCAAACTATTACAACTATAAAAACCAGAAAATATGTAACTCTAACTGAAAAGAAGTTTTTCCCAACTGAGCAAGGTATACTGACAATAGAAAAACTAGATGAGTTCTTTGGGCAAATAATCAGTGTTGATTATACAGCAAGAATGGAAAAAGTTCTTGATGAGATAACAACTGGAGATGAAAATCAAACTGACATAATATCTAAATTCTACAAATCATTTATTCCGATGGTAGAAAATGCAAATGTAAATATGGATAAAATTGCACCTAAATTTACAGGTGAAGATTGCCCTGTATGTGGATCGCCAATGGTATTTAGAACATCTAAATTTGGAAGTTTTGAAGCATGTGGAGATTATCCAAATTGTAAACACATAAAGGCACAAGATTATGAAAAACCTGTTGTAGTATCTACAGGAGTTAAATGTCCAAAGTGTGGAAAAGGTGAAATTGTAGAACGTACTGCAAAAAGTGGGAGAAATAAAGGAAAGAAATTTTATGCATGTGATAATTTCCCATCTTGTAAGAATATGTTGTTTGGATTACCAACCGGTGAAATATGCCCAGATTGTGGTAGCTTATTGATTGATGACAATAAGGGTGGTATTATTTGCCAAGAAACAAAAAAATGCGGTTATAAAAAAGAATAAATAATAATTTTTAAGGCATACTACGGTTATGCCTTTTTTATCTAATAGGAAATTCTATTTATAAGAATAGATTGAACAAACTGAAAAGATGAAGTAGAATTAAATTAAATAGATGATTATTAATATAAACTGTGAGCCGAGAATATAACTGTGAGTCAATCATATATATTTTTGACTACAGTTTTTTTATGGATTGGAGGTGAAACAGTTGAGATATAAAGCTCTAAAAACAAGATTATACTTAAACAAAGATGAACATGATTTTTTATTATACTTAATGAGAGCATCCAAAAATTTGTATAATGAGGCATTATATAATGTTAGACAACATTTTTTTAACACGAGACAATATTTAACATATAACGAGAATTATCATGTATTAAAAGATAGTGAAAACTATCGAATATTAAACACATCACTTGGACAAGCAGTAATACAAAAAGTAGATGAAGCGATGAAAGCATTCTTTGGATCTATAAAAGTAAAATCCTCACAAAAAGTAAGATTACCCGGATATCTTAAAAAAGATGCATATTACTCTTTAATAGATAGAGCTGTTTATAAACCAAGCAACAAGTACTATCAATTACCAAGAGGAAACTTTATAAAAAAAGTCTCCAAATTATTCAAAGTTAAAAAGAAGTTATTTAATATTATCGATTCATTAGATATTTTTATCCCACTTAATATAAGAATAAAAACACCGAAATGTATCATAAATAAACAAATTAAAGAAATTACCATCAAACCACAGTTTGATGGCCAATACATTGAAGTGATTCATACATATCTTGATGAGGATGTGTTAGAAGTAGTAAATGAGAAAATTAACACAATGGGAATTGACTTAGGATTTAATAACCTAGCTTTTTGTGCCTTAACAAACAACAATCATTTATTACTTGATGGGAATAAGTTAAAGAGCATGAATCAGTGGTATCATAAAAGAATGAGTGAGTTATCAAGTAAAAGACCAAATCAAAAGGTTTTAATAAAACAAATGATAAGGCTTATGATAAAAAGAAATAATCAGATGACATATGGTATCAATAAAGCAGCAAGGCTTATTATTAATTATGCGATAACCAATGATATTGGACAAATCATAATAGGATACAATAAAGGATTCAAAGATATTATATTAAGAGACCAATATAATCAGATGGCTAAATCAATCCCGTTAGCGAGGCTTAGAGATAAAATATCATA
>CAYYOU010000022.1:0-11027 GCA_964473425.1 uncultured Candidatus Izemoplasmatales bacterium
AGTTTTTTTAATAAGGTATTTGAACCCATATCCCCGTTTAATTTACAGATAATACCGTTGTGACTTAATTTCACATCTTTTAATAATTTATTTGCTAACACTTTTTTCATAACTTTCTTAGGATCATTTTCAGTTTCAATATACATTTTATTTGTAAAAAACTTTGATTGAATATCTTCAACACTACTTTCGTATAGTAAAACCCCTTCATCTAATATTCCTATTCTATCACACACTCTTTCGACATCATCTAAGATGTGAGTGGAATAAAAAATTGTTTTACTCCCTTTTAATTTGTATATGATGTTCATTACATCATTTCTTCCAATAGGGTCTAAAGCGCTTGTAGGCTCATCCATAATTAATATTTCTGGATCATGAAGCAATGCTTGAGCTATAGCTAAGCGTTGTTTCATACCTCGAGAATAAGAACTAATTCTTTTATTTGAATCAGGAAGTGTAACAAATTCTAAGACTTCTTTAATTCTATCTTTTATTTTTTCTTGAGATAATCCAAATATCTCTGAAGTATATAATAGATAGTCTCTAGCTCTCATGTATCCAGGAAAAACAGGAACGTCTGGAACGTACCCTATTTTTGATTTATAGTTTTGATCTTTAAATTCTATTGATTCTTCATCAATAAATATTTCACCACTGTCTCTTTTTATAAGAGATAGTAAAAGATTAATTGTTGTAGTTTTTCCAGCACCATTTTTTCCAATAAAGCCATATACTTCACCTTTTTTTATTGAAAGGTTTAAATTTTTCAACACTGCAGTTCCATTGTATGATTTAACTAAGTCAGTTGTTTTTATTGCTTCCATTATTCATCTCTCCCGAATATGAAGTAAATAACCCAACCATAGTTAATTAATACTGAAACTAACAACCATATTATTTTATTTCCGCCTTTTACGACTCTATCTTCTTTTAGAATATCAATGATAGCATATATTTTAAAAGCTACATCGATCAATATAATTGGTATTAGTAACGGTAAAATATCTTTTAGTATTTCGACAAATTCAACCATAAAGTATCACCTATATTCCTTCTCTCACATTGATTTTATCTATATGCCCATTGTAACCCTGAACACCTGAAATCAAATATAAGATGCCTGTAACTGTATTTGAGAAAATATTAATACCACCCCAAATAGCTTGATATAAATATACTTTCTTTGCATTTTCATCTGTCAGTGAACCTTTTATCAATTTTGTAAAAAGGATTAAATTTATTATAAAAATTGGTATTAAGATTGCTGCCATAACTAATAAAAATGTATCTAAAAATCCCATCATCCACTCAAATATTTCAAGATCTTCTCCTGTCATATCATCTAACATTGCATCATATCCTGGAATATTTTCAACAAATCTAATTAAAATCGCAAATAATCCTAGAGATAGTACCCCGATTCCCTCCATAACTAATCCGATTATTGTTATAATTTTGGGAGTTGGTTGCATTTCGTGCATAACTAATACCTCCTTTATGAATAAATTACTTTATTCAAATATTACTGCAGTTCCATATGCAATAATTTCGGCTGCTCCACCCATTACTGCAGAAGTTTGAAGTCTAAATCCAACAACACCATTAGCTCCGAGAGCTTCAGCATCTTTTAATAATCTTTCGGTAGCAACTTGTCTTGCATCGTTCATCATTTCTGTATAACTGTGAATTTCTCCACCAATCAAACTTTTGAATCCTGCTAAAATGTCTTTTCCAAAATTTTTTGTTTGAACAGTTGATCCTTTAACATATCCCAATACTTCAATTACTTTCTTGCCTGGTACTTCATTAATTGTGAATAAGTCTTTTCTTGTAATCATTTTTTTTATCTCCTTTCAAAGATTTCTATAATTTATTATACATTGTAATAACCATTAATACAAGAAAATTATTTTAAATTATTTTTTATCATAATAATTCCCTACAAGTGATATTGTTCCTATTTTAAATGAAAATCTAAAGAATTTTCAATCGGATTATTTTTTTTGCAATAACGATTTACTATTTATATTTCATAAGTTTATTTCCGTGATATAATAATAGTTGAAGATAAATCGAAAGGAATGATGAATCATGGCAAACATAGAAATATTAAAAAAATATGCAAAACTAGTTATAGAAGTTGGTGCCAATGTTCAAAAAGGACAATTAGTAGCGATAAACTCTTCTACTGAAACAAGAGAATTAGCTAGATTATTAGTTGAATCAGCTTATAAAGCTGGGGCAAAAAAAGTAGCAGTAGAATGGAACGATAATTATGTTTCCCGTTATGGATATGACGGTATGAGTATTGAGACTCTTCAAGAAGTGCCTCAATATATTATTGATAAATACCAATATTTTGTTGATCAAGGAGGTTGCATAATCAGTATTGCTTCCCCAATTCCTGGATTAAACGCAGGAGTAGATCCAAAGAAAATGCAAGCTTCAGGAATTGCTCAAAGTAAAGCACTAAGTTTTTTCCGTGATCATATGATGGGTAATCGTTCTCAATGGACAGTAATAGCTGCACCTAATGCAGTTTGGGCTAAAAAAGTATTCCCAAAATTGAATGACGACGAGGCTGTTGAAGCTTTATGGGATGCTATATTAGTAGCATCAAGAGTTACAGAAACTAATAATCCTATTGAAGAATGGGCAGAACATAATGAACGTTTATTATCTCACAACAACGTTCTAAATAAGTATCAATTCGAATCACTACATTTTAAAAATAGTTTAGGGACAGACCTTACTGTTAAATTAGTAGATGATCATGTTTGGGCTGGTGGAGGAGAAAACTCAACTAAAGGAGTTTACTTTAATCCTAATATCCCAACAGAAGAAAACTTCACAATGCCACATAAATTTGGTGTAAACGGAAAAGTGGTTGCTACAAAACCATTAAACTATCAAGGTAATTTAATTGAAGATTTCTGGCTTGAGTTTAAAGATGGAAAAGTAGTAAACTATGATGCTAAAAAACAAAAAGAAACTCTTAAGAATCTAGTTGAGTTAGATGAAGGAAGTTCATATTTAGGTGAAGTTGCACTTATAAGCTATGATTCACCTATTTCAAACTCTAATATTTTATTCTTAAATACTCTATTTGATGAAAACGCAAGTTGTCATTTAGCACTTGGTCGTGCATATCCAATGAATGTAAAGGGCGGAAATGATATGACTCCTGAACAATTAGAAAAAGTCGGTTATAATATGTCAATGGCACATTCAGACTTTATGTTTGGTAGCAAAGACTTAGATGTAGTTGGTACAACAAAAGATGGTAAAAAAGTAACTATCTTTGAAAACGGAGATTTTGTAGTTTAATATTAAAAAGACAACCAAGGTTGTCTTTTTTTCTAGTAATTTATTGTTTCTTTACAATCAAAGTTAAAGCATATCCAAATATAAATATGATCCATGCAATATGGAAAAGACCGAAAACTAATCCAAGAAACAAGAAAATTCCAGCACATATAGCATAAATTATCTCTTCTTTTCTTTTTTGTTCTTTGTCCTCTACTTCATAAGTTATTTTTCTTTCTGAGTTTAAACCAACATATATCATCATTCCAACACTTATTCCTATGATTATTAGTATAGTAGGAACATAAATTTGGTAATTTTCAACTCCATATAAGAAAATAGATACCGGAGCTACTATGATCATTGCGATGGCGATAACTAGTATCATTTTTCTACGTTTACTATCCTTCGCAATATCCTCTTTTTCTATTACCTTGCCATTTAAAATCTCATCAACAGTAATACCGTATATTCTTGCTAATTCAACTAAAGTAAATGCATCAGGAAGATTTTCTCCACGTTCCCATTTACTTACTGCCTGAAAAGAAATATCTAACCTATCCGCTAAATCACTTTGTGTTAATCCTCTTTGTTTTCTTAAAGATATTAATAATTCTGCAATTCTATTTTCTTTCATTTTGCTCACCTCACTTAAATTGTACCTGTAAAATTAAAATATTTTAATAACTCATAAGTTTAATCTACTAAACCTATGGTTGAATCACGACAATATAAGGCTAATTATAGATTTATAATGCACTCAACCATAAATAGAACTGAATATTTAATAGTTTTACTTGTTTTTAGATTTCTTAGAAACTTTCAATATGTTTTCACTATATGATAGCCATTCTTTAAATGCTAATTTTACACTTCTTCTCATTTCTATTGAAAACTCACTTCCGAATTTACGTCCGTAAATCATTTGAGCAGAGTTTTTAGCTCCTAACTTATTATTTGGATTAAAACGTTTTTCGTTTTCCTTATACATATCAAGTAATTCTTCTCTAGATAGTTTATGATACTTCTCATTAAACACAACGTATTTTTGATCAAACCTACTTGTTATTGAAGGGTGATAGTTTTCTGGATAATTCCCAAAAACCAACATCCCAAGGGGAAAAGACAATTTCTCTAAATTGAACAGCTCTTTATGAAATTCATAGTTTTCAATAATATGACCAATATAGCAACTTCCTACTCCAAGAGATTCAGCAGCTATCACTGCATTTTGAGCAGCAGCAATTGCATCTTCACTACCAAGTAATAAATCACTTAAATCAGGATACTCTGGATTTAGAACTTGTTCAGCGCAATAACTTAAAAAATTAGACTCTCCTAGATAATTATATAACTTCTGATAATCAACTAAAAAGACTAATGCAAATGAAGCTTTCTTTATAAAAGGTTGTTCATCACAACTGTGACTAAGCTTCTCTAAGGCATCAATATTTTCAACTTTAATAATTGAATATAACATTTGATTCCCAGCTGTAGGAACTCTCAAAGCACTTTCAATTATTAAATCGCGATTATCCTTGGATACTTTATGCTCACTAAATTTACGTAAACTCACTCTATTAAAAATATTATTAATAGTATCATTCATATTATCACGTCATTATAATATTATATCATAATTATGTAGCCTCTTCTATTTCTTAATCATTAATACTAATTATATATTCATTGCAATAATATATACACCATTCTAAAAAAACTAGAATCCAAATTAGATCTAGTTTTTTTTAAAGAGATAGGTCTGAAAACTTATCATTAATTTCTTTAACTTACAGTTCAGATATTTAGTGTTTAAATTGTATTGTTGATTGAATAGCCATTTTCCATCCGCTATATAGTTTCTTTCTTGAATCATCATCTATAAGAGGTTTGAATGTTTTTTTTGTTGTTGTTAAGTTTTTAAGTTCATCAACATCTTTGAAGAACCCTGATGACAATCCACAAATATAAGCAGCGCCTAAGGCTGTTGTTTCAGTAATGCTTTGTCTAGCGATTTCAATATTTATGATATCACTTTGAAATTGCATTAGAAAGTTGTTCATGCTGGCACCACCATCAACTTTTAATGATTTCATATTAATTGATGCTTCTTGACACATTACTTCTACTATATCCTTTGTTTGATATGCCATGCTTTCAAGAGTTGCTCTTGTAATATGCTCAATTGATGTTCCTCTTGTCAATCCAAAAATCGCGCCTTTACATTCACTATCCCAGTAAGGAGTTCCTAATCCAACGAATGCAGGAACAAAATATACGCCATAACTATCTTCAACTGATTTTGCTTGTATTTCTGAATCACTAGCATTTTCAAAAAAGTGAAGTGAGTCACGTAGCCATTGAATTGCACTACCAGCAACAAAAACACTACCTTCTAAGGCGTATGTTACTTTTCCATCTAATGAGTAAGCGATTGTTGTTAGTAATCCTTTTTTTGATTGCACTATGTTTTTTCCAGTATTCATTAACATAAAACACCCTGTTCCATATGTGTTTTTGATTTCTCCTTTTTCAAGACATAATTGTCCAAATAAAGCAGCTTGCTGGTCTCCTAAAACACCAGTAATTGGTACTTCTTGACCAAAGAAAGTTATTTCTGTAGTGTTCCCAAAATTCGCATTTGAATCTACTACTTCTGGAAGTATCGAACGATCAATTCCCAAAACATCAAGAATTTCTTGATCCCACTCTAATGTATTGATGTTGAATAATAATGTTCTTGATGCATTTGTATAATCAGTTTTATGAACTTTTCCACCTGTAAGTTTATATAATAGCCATGTATCTACTGTTCCAAACATAAGATTACCGGTATTCATTAACTCTTTAGCCCCACTAATATTATCTAATATCCATTTTATTTTTGTACCAGAAAAATATGGATCAATTAATAACCCTGTTTTTTCTTTAAACATATCATTTAGACCTTTTGCTTTTAGTTCATCACATATATGATTACTTTGTTTAGATTGCCAAACAATTGCCTTATATATTGGATTACCAGTTCTTTTATCCCACATGATTGTTGTTTCTCTTTGGTTTGTAATCCCAATACTTTCAATATCTCCAGGAGATATTTCTGCATTAAAAAGACATTCTGCCATACTTGTCAGAACAGTAGTCCAAATATCAAAAGCTTTTTGTTCAACAAAATCTTCTTTAATATAAATCATATCAATTTCTTTTGAAGCTTGACTAACAATATTACCTTGTTTATCAAATATAATCGTTCGTGAAGAAGTAGTTCCCTGATCAATTGCTAAAACGTATTTTTTCATATTTACTCCTTTGTATTTTAAACTATATATTTTTTAATACTTTATGATTCTTGCTTTTTTTAAGGACAACACATATAATCAATAACAGTAGACAAAAAATTAATGAGGTGAATATTGTGATATTTGAAGGACAACAAAGATTACCAGCATTATCTAGCTTTTCAATGATTAAAGAGTTCTTAAAAACAGATATCAAATATTGTATTTTAGTTGATTTTCAATTAGCTGAACTTGATGATATTATTAAGCACTTAAAAGAACATGATAGAAAAGTTTTGGTTCATATTGATATGATTAAGGGTTTAATTGCAGACGAATACGGTGCAATTCACTTAATCCAAAATTATCGAGTTGATGGTATAATTTCTATCAAACCAAAAGTAATTTCGATTTGTAAAAAAAGGAATGTTATAGGGATGCAAAGAATTTTTCTTAAAGACTCATTATCTCTTAAAAGAAGTTTAGAAATCATCAGTAAATCTAGACCTGATTGTTTAGAAATACTCCCTGCAGTTAGTACCAATGTAATTTCATATATAAAAGAAGTTTTAAAATGTGAAGTATTTAGTGGAGGATTAATCTCTTCTGAAGAACAAATTCAAGATTGTTTAAAAGCTGGTGCAATTGGTATTACTGTGAGTAATCCTAAATTATGGAAACAACAATAGACAAACATATTTGTTTGTCTTTTTTTACATAGATCTTGAAGCAACGATATCTATCCCTGTATCACAAACATTTTCTATTATTACATCCCCCATTTTTATTGGTGAGGTCACTGTAACTTTGTTTATTTCAGCCATAACATCAAATATCTTGTTTTTAGGTATTTCTCCGTTTGTTTTTACAGGTAATCTCTTATAGATTGCCTTTTTAATTATAATTGTTGAAGTAACTATTCTTGTTGGATTAATTAGTTCCTTTTTACCATATACTTCTCCACGTTTACATAGATTTCCTGTAACTGCATAATCATTTTCTACGTCAATCTCTAAGTGACAACCCATAGGGCAGGCGATACAAATCATTTTTTCCATTACTGTACCACCTCTATTGTAATTGTTTTGATATCTTCTATACTTTCAAAATCATTTAGTTTCAGTTTAATTTGTTCCATCTCGGCTGGGGCTAGGTGTCTTTTCTTAATCGTCTTTATGATGGTTTCCTCGTTTCTTACAACAAAACTAACATCTCTATATTCTTGTTTAACTCGCAAAAATAGTTCGATTTTATCAGTTACATTTTCGATATTTATAAATTGAGGTACGATATAGCCAATTCCTTCACCAGGGATAAGTTCTATCATGTCTTTTTTTTCAGATAATTGTTTGCCTAAATATTTAGAAACTGCAAGTCCTGCTTTTCTACTTTCTTCAGTAACAAAATCCACTAAGTCATGAACATGTAGTACATTACCACAAGCAAATATCCCATCGATATTTGTTTGGTATGACTCGTTAACAATTGGCCCTTTTGTTCTAGGGTCGATTGTTATCCCACAAGCTTCACTAAGACCATTTTCTGGAATTAACCCAACTGAAAGCAATAAAGCATCTACTTCAAATTCTATTTCTGTCCCTGGTATTGGGATAAAATTATATACTTTTGATAATATGATTTTTTCTATTTTGTTTTTACCTATTATTTCAGTCACAGTGTGACTTAAATAAAGTGGTATATCGTAATCGTCCAGACATTGAACAATATTTCGTTTTAGTCCGCTAGAAAACGGAAGGATTTCTGCTACACCCAGTACGTTTGCTCCTTCTAGTTTCATTCTTCTTGCCATAATTAAACCAATATCTCCACTTCCTAATATGAAGACATTTTTCCCGATTAAATATCCATCAATATTTAGATATTTTTGAGCAGCTCCTGCAGTCATTACTCCACTTGGACGATTACCAGGTAGACCAATCGCTCCTGCACTTCTTTCATAACATCCCATAGTTAAAATAACTGCTTTGGCACCAATTTTAACAAATCCTTCGTCTATGTTTGCGTACTCAACCGTTTTATCTGGATTCAATTTTATTACCATTGAATTCAATTTATATTCAATACCTTTTTCATTTAGTTCGTTAATAAAGCGTTCAGCATATTCTGGTCCAGTAAGTTCTTCTTTAAAGACCTTAAGACCAAATCCATTATGAATACATTGAAGAAGAATTCCTCCAAGTTCTGCGTCTCTTTCCAAAAGAAGTATTTTACTTTTTCGATTTTTGTTTATTTCAAGTGCAGCTGCTAATCCTGCACTTCCACCACCAATAATAATTACGTCATATCTTTCCATTATAATTCACCTTTTGTTTTTTCAATCAATATTTCTGAACCTGTTTTACTATAAACTACTTCGCGTTTATCAATCTTTAATTCTCTTGCTAAGATATTAATAACTTCTGATTGGCAAAAGCCTCCCTGGCATCTTCCAGAACCTGCTCTAGATCTATTTTTAACGCCAACAATACTTCGAGCTCCACAATTTCGATTAATAGAATCAACAATTTCACCTTCGGTTACTTTTTCACAACGACAGATCATTTTACTATATGTTTTATCAGTTTTATACAACTCATTCAATTCATCACTTGTCATCTCAAAAGTTCTTACAACAGGTTTTCTAATAGGATTATAATTATCCTTTTTAGTCATTTTTATAATCTTTCCAATAATCTCTTCTACTACATAAACAGCAATTGCTGGAGCTGCAGTTAATCCAGGAGATTCGATACCACAAACATTAATGAATCCTGCTACATCGCTTTCTTCAATAATAAAATCTCCGTTACTACTTGTAGCTCTACCTCCTGCAAAAGATCTAACAACCTTATTAAAAGGTATATTTTTTATTAGTTTTTGAGAACCATTTTTAATATATTCTAATCCACTAGCGGTAGTTTTTGAAATATCTTCAAATGAAACAAATTCACTAGTTGGCCCCAGTAATGTATTTCCATGATATTGAGGTGTTATTATTACACCTTTTCCTTTTTCAGTAGGAGCAGGATAAAGTACACCATTTACAATTCTTACATCTTTATCTAAAACATAGTACTCACCACGTCTTGCTCTTGTTTTAAAATTTGCTTTAGAAACCAAATTAGCTATATCAGATCCATAGATTCCAGTAGCATTAATAACTACCTTTGCTTCATATACAGCTTTATTGGTAGTAACAATAAAATTCTCTTTTTTCTCAATCTTTATAACTTTATTTTCTAGTTCTAGTTTTACACCATTGTCCATCGCATTTTCTATGTTTGCAATTGCAGCTTCCCAAGGAAATGTTACAGCAGTTGTAGGCAAATACAATCCACCTATAACAATCTCAGATATGTTTGGTTCTAGTTCTATAATTTCATCTCTTCTTAGTATCTTAGCTTCATTTTTACTTAACCCATTTGTTAATGCTCGTTGATATAATTCTTCAACCAAAACAAGCTCTTCATCAGAAGTAGCTAATACCATTCCACCACATTCCATAAATGGGATATCTAGTTCTTTACTCATTTTTTTATACATTCTATTTCCTAAAATATTAAATTTAGCTTTTAGAGTTCCAGGTAATGGATCATGCCCAGAGTGAACAATAGCACTATTAGCCATTGTTGCCTCCATAGCAACATCAAACTCTTTTTCTAAGATAATTGTTTCTAAATTATATTTTGATAACTCTCTGGCAATTGTAGCGCCAGAAATTCCAGCTCCAATAATTATTACATCATACATAGTATAGCCTCCTAAGTATATAAAAAAAGAGAAAAATAGTAGATTTCTCTTCTTTTCTCTCTTCTCTTTGAGTATTCATTAACTTACAATAATTTTATCATTAATACGGATATTAGTCAAACTATATTAACAATTTTAAAATCGTAAAAGTGTTTGAATGTTTGTGTGATTTCTGCTTTATAATAGAACTATATATAGTTCTTATTTTGAAAAATAGTGAATTTACAATAATTGTTGCACAAACTTTTATTTTATGTAATAATAATACTTGCAAGCACTTACATGTTTCATACAAGTTAATAGGCAAAGATATTAGAGAAGCCAAAAGGGACAAATATGGGTCTTTTTTTGCTTTTTTTATATAAAAAAAATAGAGAGAAAGAGGAGAGTTTATGTTTAAAAAACTATTAAAACCGTTAAATTTGTTAATCGTATCATTAGTAATTATATTGGTAGCAAGTTTATCAGCAAGTCTTGTACAAAATTCATTCTTTTCAGTTAAAGTATCAAATATAAGTTTTGAAACTGATAATGGTGAATTGGCTGGATTACTTTATTTGCCAAGAGGGGTAGACGCAGATAGTCCTGCACCAGCAATAATCACAACACATGGTTACTTGAACAATAAAGAAATGCAAGAAATTGCAGCAATTGAATTATCTAGACGTGGTTATGTTGTTCTAGCATTCG
>CAYYOU010000023.1:0-10483 GCA_964473425.1 uncultured Candidatus Izemoplasmatales bacterium
AATTCAAACTAATTAATCGAAAGGTTATATTTAAAGAAAATAGAGTATCAGATCACTATGGAGTTCTAGTAGAATTAGATATTTAGATATATTTTCATTAGTTATAAAAGGAGTAGATACATATGGTAAATGAAAAAAAAGTGCATAAATTGGATATCCAGTTACGATATTCAGATTCAGATCAAATGGGTGTAATTTATCATGCCAATTATTTTTCATTCTTCGAGCAAGGGCGTACGGTATTTTTAAAAGATCTTGGATTTGATTATTATAAAGTTGAAGAAAAGGGAATTATCTTTCCTGTTAGAGATGTAAGTTGCACATATTTAAAAGCAATTCGGTTTGGAGAGAATATTACTGTTTCAACAAAACTACATAAACTCTCAAAAGTGAAGATTACGTATTATCATGAAATTCATAATGATAAAGGAGAACTAAAAGCCTCAGGCTATACAACTGTTATTAGTGTTGACAAAGAAACATTTAATATCATTAAGATGGATGAATTACTAGAACCTATCTATTCAAAGTATTTGGAATTATTGAAATAGACTCAACTAATGAGTCTTTTTTTATAAAAACACTTTAGCGCTGTAGTGATATAAAGCACTAAACTACGCCGTTTTTTATATGAAAACCCTTTCTTTATCTATCTATATGGAGTATAATTAATTAACTAAAAGTTTGGAGATGTTAATATGATTATAATTAATGGAAAAAATGTCGATTTAGATAAATTTATTAAGGTAGCTAGATTCAAAGAAAAGGTAGCTATAAGTGATGAAAGTAAAGCCCTAGTTTTAAAAGCTAGAAACTTCGTAGATGAAGTTGTGAAGAGCGAAAGAATTGTATATGGAATTAATACTGGATTTGGAAAGTTATCAGATGTGCCTATCAAAAAAGAGAATGTTGAGGAATTACAAAAGAATCTTTTGATGAGTCACGCATGTGGAGTAGGGTCTCCTTTTTCTGATGAAATAGTTAGAGGAATGATTTTGCTTAGAATCAATGCTTTGATCAAAGGGTATAGTGGAATAACACTTGAAACTTTGGAGAAATTAGTAGAGATGTTAAATAAAGATGTTTGCCCTGTAGTATTTGAAAAAGGGTCTTTAGGAGCAAGCGGAGATTTAGCTCCACTTGCACACATGAGTTTACCAATTATTGGACTTGGAGAAGTACATTACCAGGGTAAAAGAATGAATACAATGGCTGCTTTTAAAAAGGCTGATATTTTGCCAATTAAAAAGTTAAAAGCTAAAGAAGGACTTAGTTTAATTAATGGTACACAGGCAATGACAAGTGTCGGTGCAATTGCATTACATGATGCCTTAAAGGTATCTAAATTATCAAACATAGCTTTATCATTAACAATGGAATCTCTAAATGGAATCATTGATGCTTTTGATGAAAGAGTGCATCTTGTGAGAGGGCAAATAGGACAAATTGAAGTTGCAAAAGATGTTAGAGAATATTTAGAAGGAAGTAGAAATATAACTGTTCAAGGAGAGCTAAGAACACAAGATGCTTATTCAATTAGATGTGCACCTCAAGTTCATGGAGCAATTATTGATTCTTTTAATTTTGTTAAAGAGAAAGTTGAGATTGAGATGAACGCAGTTACTGACAATCCTATCGTCTTTACAGATGAAGGAATTGCAATTAGTGCTGGTAATTTTCATGGTGAACCACTTGCCATGCCTTTTGATTATTTAGGTATTGCAATAAGTGAAATGGCAAATATATCTGAAAGAAGATTAGAGAGAATGGTAAACCCTGCTCTTTCAAATGGGTTACCTGCATTCTTGATAAATGGTAGTGGAATGAATTCAGGTTTTATGATTGTTCAATATAGTGCCGCTTCATTGGTAAGTGAGAATAAAGTTTTATCACATCCAGCAAGCGTTGATAGTATTCCATCATCCGCGAATCAAGAAGATCATGTTTCGATGGGAACTATAGCGGCTAGAAAAGCTTTAGACATTTTAAAGAATACACGCCAAGTAGTTGCAATGGAAATCTTAACTGCTTGTCAAGCTATTGATTTAAGGGGTAATGCGGGACTTGGTAAAATGACAAAAAAAGCATATGATAAAGTAAGAGAATATGTTCCGTTTATTAAGAGAGATGAAATCATGTATCACCACATTCATTTAGTAAATAGTTTACTTGAAAGTGGAGAATTATTTGATCATATCTTTGAGGAGGAAAAGTAATGAATCCCGAAGTTAATTTTACATTAAAAGATATTTTTAAAGAGCTTCCAGATTACCCCTTATTTAGAGAGGGAATAAGAAGAGCTCCTAAGAGAGAATTCAATTTATCACTTGAAGAAACATCTCTTGCATTAAAGAATGCACTTAGATATGTGCCCAAGGAATGGCATGAAATATTAGCCCCTGAATTCTTAGATGAGTTATTATCGAAAGGTCGAATTTATGGATATCGATTTAGACCTATTTATGAAATTAAAGGATTACCGATTGATCAATACAAAGGAAACATTATAGAAGGAAAAGCATTCCAAGTTATGATTGAAAATAACTTGGATTTAGATATCGCTTTATATCCATATGAATTAGTAACATATGGTGAAACAGGAAGAGTAATGCAAAACTGGATGCAGTATCATCTAGTTAAAAAATACTTAGAAGAAATAAATGATACACAAACACTAGTGATGATGTCAGGTCATCCAATGGGTCTATTTTCTTCGCCTAAAAATGCTCCGAGAGTTATAATTACAAATGGATTAATGATAGGATTATTTGACGATTTAGATAACTGGAACAGAGCGGCTCAATTAGGTGTTGCTAATTATGGCCAAATGACAGCTGGCGGATGGATGTATATTGGTCCACAAGGAATTGTTCATGGCACATATTCAACATTATTAAATGCTGGGAGAAGTAAATTAAATATCCCAGATAATGAGAATTTAGCAGGTAAATTATTTGTAACTTCTGGACTTGGTGGAATGAGCGGAGCACAAGGAAAAGCAGTTGAAATTAGTGGTGGAGTTGGAATAATTGCTGAGGTAGATGAATCAAGAATTCAAACAAGATATAAACAAGGATGGATTAGCTTTATTGCAAATTCACCTAAAGAAGCATTTGACAAAGCAAGCGAATATTTATATAAAAAAGAACCAATCGCAATAGCATATAACGGAAACATTGTTGACATATTAGAATACTCAATTGATCATGATATACATATTGATTTACTAAGTGATCAAACTAGTTGTCACGCAGCATATGATGGTGGATATTGTCCTGCAGGTTTATCTTTTGAAGAAAGAACAAACCTCTTAAAAACGAATAAAGAAGAGTTTAAGAAATTAGTTGATATTGGATTAATTAGACACTATGAGGCTATCAAGAAAATAACCAAAAAAGGTACTTACTTTTTTGATTATGGAAATAGTTTTATGAAAGCAATCTTTGATGCTGGAGTAGTAGAAATATGTAAAAATAAAAAGAATGATCTAGATGGATTTATCTGGCCAAGTTATGTTGAAGATATCATGGGACCTTTACTTTTTGATTTTGGATATGGACCATTCAGATGGGTCTGCTTAAGTGGAAAAGATGAAGATTTAGATAAGACAGATTTAGCTGCCATGGAATCAATTGATAAAGACCGAAGATTTCAAGATCTTGACAATTATAATTGGATTAAAGATGCTAAAAAGAATAAACTAGTTGTTGGAACAAAAGCACGCATTCTATATCAAGATGCATATGGAAGATTAAAAATTGCACTAAGGTTTAATGAGATGGTAAGAAACAAAGAAGTTGGTCCTATAATGCTTGGAAGAGATCACCATGATACTGGGGGAACAGATTCTCCATTTAGAGAAACTGCAAACATTAAAGACGGTTCAAATATCATGGCAGATATGGCAACTCATATCGCCTTTGGAAATGCATCACGAGGGATGAGTATGGTATCACTTCATAATGGTGGTGGAGTAGGAATTGGAAAAGCAATTAATGGTGGATATGGTATGGTACTTGATGGTTCAAAGTTGAGAGACGAAATTCTAAAAACAGCGATGTTGTTTGATGTTATGGGTGGAGTATCTAGAAGAGCCTGGGCAAGAAATAAGAATGCATTAGAAACAAGTAAACTATATAATGAGTTAGATAATAATTCTCACATAACAATTCCATATCTAACAGATGAAACGTATATTGAGAGTTTAGTGAATTCTAAATACAAAAAAGGGGGAAATTAAAAATGGTAAAAATCGTACAATGTGTCCCTAATTTTAGTGAGGGAAAAGACTTGGATAAGATTGAAGATATCGTTAGTGTTCTAAAAAATAAAGAAGGCTTTAATCTAGTAAGTTATGAACCGGATGGTGATTATAATAGAACAGTAGTGACTCTACTTGGAGATCCAAGAAAAATAATTGAAGCTGTTGTTGAATTAACCGGAAAAGTGTTAGAGCATGTCGACATGAATGTTCAGTCAGGAGAACACCCTAGAATGGGTGCTGTAGATGTTATTCCATTCATCCCGATTCAGGGTGTTACTATGGAAGAATGTATTGAGTATGCAAACATAATTGGAAAGAAAATAAATGACAAATATGATATCCCAGTTTTCTTATATGCAGAAGCTGCAAAGAAAAAAGACAGAGTTAGATTACCTAATATTCGTAAAGGTGAATTTGAGGGAATGAAGGAGAAAATCAAATTAGAAAACTGGTATCCTGATTTTGGGAAACCGGTAATCCATCCTACTTTTGGAGTTGTTGGAGTAGGGGCAAGAATTCCTTTAATTGCATACAATATTGATTTAGATACTAAAAACATAAAAGTAGCATCTAATATTGCCAAAGCAATAAGAGGATCTAGTGGTGGGTTTAAATATATTCAAGCTGGACCTGTCTATCTTGATAATAGAGGACATGTTCAAGTAACAATGAATATTCTAGATTATAAAAAGAATCCAATTTATCGTATTTTTGAAACGGTAAAAATGGAAGCCAAAAGATATCATGTAAAAGTAACTTCTTCAGAACTAGTAGGGCTATTACCAAAAGACTCATTAGTAAGATCTATTAGATATTACTTCAAGGTAAATAGTTTGGATTTCGATAAAGAAATGACAGTTGAAGATTTAACAACAAATGCAATTAAATATTTAAAATTTAGAGATTTTGATAAATTTAAGATTATAGAGGCTAACATATTATAAGGGGGTGTTACTATGCACGCAGATTTAATTATTTATAATATCGGATTATTACTTTCACCAATCGGAAAAGATAACGTTAAAGGAAAAGATATGAACAAAGTATCTTCTTTTAAGGATGTATTCATCGCCATAAAAGGTGGAATTATTATTGAGGTTAACGAAGGAGATTATGAAGAATTCCTGGGTGATTTCACTTCCATGCATAATGCTCATGGAAACTTAGTAATTCCAGGGTTGATTGATTCCCATACCCATTTAGTTCACGGAGGATCCCGTGAGAATGAATTTAGGATGTTACTTGAAGGAATGCCCTATTTAGATATCCTAGCCTCAGGCGGAGGAATTTTAAGTACTGTAAATACAACTAGAGAATCTTCCTTTAAGGAGTTGTATAATAAAGCATTAAACTCTCTTGATAAGATGTTGCTTTTTGGAGTTACAAGTATTGAAGCAAAAAGCGGATATGGATTAAATTTAGAAACTGAAATGAAACAATTAAAAGTCGCAAAAGAGTTAGATAAATTTCATCCAATTGATATCTATAATACATACATGGGAGCTCACACAGTTCCAAAAGAATTCAAGGATGATAAATCTGCATATATTCATTCTTTAGTAAAAGATATGAAAGTAATTAAAGACAAGGGACTAGCAACGTTTATTGATGTATTTTGTGAAGATAGTGTTTTTACAAAAGAGGAATCAAAATACATTTTAGAGCAAGGACAAAGTATTGGTCTAATTCCAAAAATACACGCTGATGAAATAGTGTCAATTGGAGGAGCAAATCTTGCTGCTGAAATTAATGCAAGCAGTGCTGATCATTTAATGGCAATAAGTAATGAAGACATAAAAACATTAGCAAATACAAATGTAATTGCTAATCTTCTTCCTAGTACTTCATTCTACTTAAATAAAGATTATGCACCAGCTAGAAAGTTGATTGAAAGTGGATGTAGTGTCTCTATATCTAGTGACTATAATCCTGGGAGTAGTCCTAGTGAAAACTTTCAATTCACAATGCAATTAGCTGCAAAGAAATTAAAAATGACATCAAATGAGATACTTAATGCTTCAACAATAAATGCTGCATATAATCTAAGAATTAGTGACAAAGTTGGTTCTATTGAAAAAGGAAAAGAAGCTGACATTGTAATAATGGATTGTAAAAATCTAGACTATCTATTGTATCATTTTGGAATTAGCCACACACTAGATGTGTTTAAAAAAGGACAGATTGTTGTTAGAGACAAAGTTCTTGTTTAGGAAGGAATATTATGAAACTAGTAGAATTGAATCTTAATGAATTTAATAATGAAATAGACTCATCATCACCTGCTCCTGGTGGAGGAAGTGTAAGTGCACTTGCAAGTAGTATTGGAGTTTCTTTAACTAGGATGGTAGGGCACTTAACTATCAGTAAGAAAAAATTTAGAGCCTTGGATATGGAAACGCAAAACAAATTTAATACTATATTAGATGACTTTTTAGTCATGAAATCAGAACTGATTTCTTTAGTTGATAAAGATACAGAAGCTTTTAATTTAATAATGAAGGCTTTTAAACTGCCTAAAGAAACTGAAGAAGATAAAAAGATAAGAAAAGCTAAAATACTAGAAGGAACAATTGAAGCAATAAAGGTTCCATACATTGTTGCAAGACTTTCTTATAATGCTCTTCAAGACATGGAGTTCATTTTGAAGTATGGAAATAAGAATACTTTGTCAGATATTGGAGTAAGTACATTGATGCTTTATAGTGGACTTGAAGGTGCGATTTTAAATGTTAAAATAAACATACCTGGATTAACTGATCAAGACTTAATTGATCAATATCAAAATTCAGTTTCTGATATGCTACTTGATGCAAAGGAAATCAAAGACTATATATTAGAAAGAATTCACAACTTACTATAAATATAAAAGTTTGTATAGAGGTGTTTAATTTTTAGTAATAGTGATAGAATGGGTAAAGAGGTGAGGATTATGATAGATTTTGACTTACTACTAAACAGTAATAATTTTGATGGAATAGTAGTTATATTAGACAACCATTTAAATGTCAAAGATGCGAATATAAATTTCTTAAATTTGCTTGATTACCATAAAAGAGATATTATCAATAGTCCAATTACAGATTTGATAATTCCTGATGAGAAATCAGTATTTTTGGATATGGCATATAAAAAAGCATTATCGAATTTTATCAGTATAAAATTCTATCATAAATCTGGAGCTTTTCGTTTCTTTTCAATAACTATTTTAGATTTAGCTGATCACAGAATTGTGATTGGTAAAACCATTAAAAAGGAATATATTGCAAATAATTATGTTCATCATAATGAACTTCAAGTTGACATGAAGAATCTATTTGAGAATATTGAAACAGATAATATTAGAGATTTCATTTCATTTAAAGATGATTCGATTTCTTTAATGTTTAACCTATTACCAATCGAAGTATGGATAAAAGATAAATTCGGCAAGTATATTTTTGGTAATAAAAAATATACAGCTGCTATTCACATGAAAATTAATGATATTTTAATGAAAGATGATTTTGAACTTTTCCATTCTGAAACGGCGAAAGCTTTTTTATCAACTGATTTACAAGCAATAGATTCAGGAAAGAAAATTAGCTATTCTTTTGAAACAAATAGTAAAAACTTAGCAGGTAGTGCAGAAGTTACTAAAATACCAATCTATAATAAATATAAAAAATATATCGGGATTTTAGGTTTCAGTATTGATACTACTCATATTAAAAGCGCTGAAAAAGAAATTGAAAACGAGAACACTAGATTAAAAGAGATTCTAGATGTTTCTGGAAGTCTAGTATTTGAAATAAACTCTGATGGAGAAATTACTTATTTTGCTGGAAAACTTTCAAATGAACTTGGATTTGACAGTAAAGATTCAAATTCAATCAACTTGTTGTCTTTGATTCCTAACTCTTCAGAATTAGATGAAAAGTTAAAACTTGCTTTTAATGGAACTCCAGTTAGTTTCCAAGGAAATATAAATGGAATTGATATCCAATTTAGACTTGTTCCTAAATTGAAAAAAGAGGGAACAAATAAAATAATAGGGTTTGGAAATAAAGTTGATAGGAGCAATAAAAAATGAATAAGATTGTACAAGCATACATTGAATCTATAACATACTTATTTTCACAAGGATTGGCCGTTTTAAATAGTGACTTTGAAATGATATATACCTATGAAGATTGTAATGAGGAAAGCTTCAAAGAGTGTGTTAAGAAAATAAAAAATAGTACTGATGATAATATACATATAGTCCTATCAAATGGGAATAATATTAAATCATCAAAAATTACAATTCAAAATGAGTGCTATTACTTCTTGTCTATTGAGAAGATTGATTCAAATCCAAATAATTATCAGGATCCTTTATTAGCGAAAGTTTCATTCTTTTTGAATGATCTTACAGATGGAACAACAATTCTTAAAAACAATCATGTGATTTTCAGGAATGATAGTGTTACAAAATTATTAGGACTTTCAGATGATGTAAAAGACAAAGCGCACTATTCTGAATTTATTAAAAGTCCTGAATATTTTGAAAAATTTCAAAATATCATTATGAATGAAAATAATGGGAATTTAGTTTCCCCTCTAAAAACTATAACAGGTGAAGATAAGTGGGTTACATTTAGCTTGAATAAAATTGAACTTAATGATGATATTTATCATATCGTATCAGTAAATGATATAACCGAACAAGTTCTTGAATCAGAGTCGTATAGAACAGAAAAAGAATATCTAAATCTAACTTTGAAGGCTATCCAAGAAGGAGTTGTGATTTGTAATACAGAAGGAAAAATTTCTTTGTTTAATAGTATGGCTTCCAAAATTACAGGTTATAAAGATGAAGAGGTTTTAAATAAAGATATAAATGAATATCTAAGGTTAATTGATAGAAATGGAAATCTTATTAAATGCTCTGCTGAAAAAGAAGACTTTAAAGATGATGATGTGCTTATTGAATCCGCAGATGGACTTTTTAGACATGCTAGTTTGAGTTCTTCTAAAATTATAGATGAAGATGGGAATACACTCGGGAAAGTTGTTGTTATGATTGACACTTCAGAAGCGAAAAAGAAAGAAAAGGAAATATTGTATTTAAGTTATCATGATATTCTTACAGGCTTATACAATAGAACTTATTTGGAAGTTGAAGTTAAACGTCTTGATACAGAAAGACAATTGCCATTCTCGATTATGATGGGGGATGTAAACGGACTTAAAATAACTAACGATGTGTTTGGACACGATGCTGGAGATAACCTTTTACGTAAAGTTGCTGAAGTTCTTAAAAAAGCATGCAGACAAGAAGATATAATCGGAAGATGGGGCGGAGATGAATTTATCATTCTGTTACCTAATACTTCTGAAGAAGAGACTTATGTAGTTATGAAAAGAGTTATTAGAGAATTTGAGTCTTTAGATCAAAGAGATTCTATAAATGGACTCCTTCCAAGTATATCTATTGGGTACGGTGTAAAAACAAACTCAGAAGATGATATATATGATACATTAAAAATAGCAGAAAGTAATATGTATAAAAGAAAGATGTTAAGTAAAGAAAGTATGCACAGTTCAATTATTACCTCTATGAAAGCATCTCTACACGTAAGAAGCAACGAGACAGAGGAACACGCGAATAGATTGTTCGAGTTATGTAATAAAGTAGGGAAAAGATATAATCTAACTAGTGATGAATTTAATGATTTAGAATTACTATGTATGCTTCATGATATTGGTAAAATCGGGATATCTGATGTAGTATTAAAAAAACCCGAGAAATTAAATGAAGAAGAATGGGAAGAAATGAGAAGACATCCTGAAATAGGGTATAGAATTGCTCAAGCAACTCCTGAACTTAAGAAGGTTGGTAAATATATCTTAGGCCATCACGAAAGATTTGATGGAACTGGGTATCCAAAGGGATTATCAAAATATGATATTCCATTAATAAATAGAATATTAAGTGTATCTGATGCATATGATGCAATGACAAATGATAGAACATATCGTTTAGCTATGAGTAGTGAGGATGCTATTCAAGAGATTCTTGATAATAGTGGTACTCAATTTGATCCAAATGTTGTAAAAATATTCTTAGATGTGTTATAAAAAAAGCTCAAATTATTGAGACCACTGAAAAACTAAGGTAATAATAAAAGAGATAAAAACTCATTGAGAGATTTATCTCTTTTTTGTATGATTTCGTTAAAAACGAAAGGAAACAATGAA
>CAYYOU010000024.1:0-10430 GCA_964473425.1 uncultured Candidatus Izemoplasmatales bacterium
ATGGATGTTGTCTATAATCACCATGGAAGAAGCGCTGATGCTAATTTTGATTTAATAGTACCTGGATATTATTTTAGAATGACTGATAGTGGATCATTTAGTAATGGTAGTGGTACTGGGAATGAAACAGCTAGTGAAAATTACATGATGGGTAAATTTATGGTTGATAGTGTCGTATTTTGGGCTGAAGAATTCAATATAACAGGATTCAGATTTGACTTAATGAAACTACATGATGTAGACACAATGAACGCTATAGCTGATGCATTACATGAAATTGACAGCACTATATTAGTATATGGTGAACCTTGGACAGGAGGAACTTCTCCTCTTTCAGATGAAGAAGCTGCTTATTTTGAAAACCTTGCTGACATGCCTGGTGTTGCTGTATTTAGTGATGTAACAAGAGATGGTATTAAAGGATCTGTTTGGAATGATGAAGACACAGGGTTCATTCAAGGAAACAGCTTAATGGACGAAAATGTTAAATTAGGAATTGTTGGTGGAGTAGCACATACTGGTGTATTTCAACCAATGTATAACATTGGAACAGATAAATACTGGGCACTTACTCCTAATCAAACAATTAATTACGTAACAGCACATGATAATAACACATTATTTGATAAAATAATGTTATCAACTGAAGATCTTGAATGGGAACAAATTCAAGATATGCAAAAACAAGCAAACGCAATAATTCTTACTAGTAACGGTATTCCATTCTTACATGGTGGAGTTGACATTATGCGCTCTAAACCTTGTACTGTAATAGATGGAGAAAATCAAGGTGAATGTGATACTTCTAGTTCATATGATCACAATAGTTATCGTTCACCTGACTCAACAAATCAGATTGATTGGAGTTTGAAAGTTGAAAATATGGAAGTATTTAATTACTACAAAGGATTAATCGAATTAAGAAAAAGCATCAATGTATTTAGTTACGATACTCTTGATGAGATGAATGAAAAGATGTACTTCTTCCCAGATGCAAATGGAGTAATTAGTTATATAATTTACGATGAAGATTCTCCTTGGGAATACACATACGTTATTCATAATAACTCTACTGTTGAAAGAAACATGAGTTTACAAGGTATGGAATGGAATCTTGTTGTAAATAAAGACTTTGCTGGAATAGAAACACTAGAAGTTTTATCTGGTGAAGTAGTATCTGTACAGAAAAACGAAACATTAGTAATGTACAAACTAGCTTATGGTGCTGAATGGCCAGTTATTCCGGTTGAAGTACCAGTTGATGAAACTCCGATTGATAATAGTCCTAATTTATATATAATTATAGGTGGATCAGTTGCTGGAGTTGCGGCAATTGGTGCAGGAGTATTTTTCTATTTAAAAAGTAAACAAACAATCTAGATTGAGGTGATTTAATGATAGACTTCACAATTTACCATGAAGCAAAGAGTAAATTTGCTTACATGTATGATAAAGATACAGTACATCTTAGACTAACAACTTCTAAAGAATCAAATCATAAAATCGAAGTTATCTATGGCGATCCCTTTTTCTGGGGAGAAAGCGAGATAAATCCCGATGTATGGGAATGGAAGATTCAATCAAGTGAAACAAGCATTATGAAGAAAGAGTATGAATCTGAAAACTACTTTCATTACTTTATAGCTTTAAACCCTAAATATTTAAGAATGAAATATTCTTTTATAATTGATAATCAATACTTGTTTGGATGTAGAGAGATAATAGATATAGTAAAGTTCCCAAATGGTAAAAAAAATCTATTTAACTATTTTAATTTCCCATATCTTAATCTTGAAGATGTATTTGATGCGCCTTCTTGGGTTGAAGATCAAGTTTGGTATAGTATTTTCCCTGAAAGATTTAATAATGGGAACAAATCAATTAATCCCGAAAACACACTTCCTTGGGGAGAAACTGATAAATACTCAAATGATTTAAGATTTGGTGGAGATTTGCAGGGAATCATAAATAAATTACCATATTTAAAAGAAATAGGTTTCACAGGTATTTATATGACACCAATTTTTGAGGCAGATACTGCTCATAAATATGACACTACCAATTACTTCAAAATAGATAAAGCATTTGGTGATAATGTGCTTCTTGGAAAACTTGTTGAAGAAGCTCATAAAATCGGAATCAAAGTGATGTTAGATGCAGTCTTTAATCATAGTGGTGTTAGACATCCATATTTTCTAGATGTTATTAAAAACGGAAAAGAATCGATTTATTACGATTGTTTCTATATCCTAGATGACAATTTGCCTGTTTCAAAATTAACTTTTAATCTAGATAACACAGTGAACAAAGAAAGCGCAAAACAATACAGAAACAACCCTGATTTACTAAATTATAGAACGTTTGCTTTTACTCCTTTTATGCCAAAATTAAACACAAATAATCCAATTATGAAGAAATACTTACTCGATGTAGCTACTTATTGGATTAAAAAATACGATATAGATGGTTGGAGATTAGATGTAAGCAATGAAGTTAGTCATAAATTTTGGAGAGATTTTAGAATTACAGTAAAGGATGTTAAATCAGATGCTTATATCATTGGTGAAAATTGGGATAATTCAAACCCATGGCTTCAAGGAGACCAACATGATGGAGTAATGAACTATGAAATATTATTCCCAATATGGAATTACTTTGGAACTAACACTGATCACCCAGAATATACAAGTACAGAGTTTATGTTCAAAATAAACAAGGTACTAACTGATTATCCAAAGAATGTTCTTAAATCAATGTATAACTTAGTTGATTCACATGATACCACAAGAATTTTAGAAATTTGTTCGAATAATATTAGTCTAGTTAAGTTACCATATTTATTCTTGTTTACATTCCCAGGAGCCCCAAGCATTTACTATGGTGGAGAAGTTGGGTTATCTGGTAAACATGATCCAGATAATAGGAAATGCATGATTTGGGATACAAAATCACAAAATACAGAGTTATTAAATCATATAAAGAAATTAATTAAATTAAGATCACAATATCATGCCTTTAAATCAACTGATTTTAATTGGATTGAAGTCAATGATGAAAATGAGTTTATAATATTTAAAAAAGATGATTTATATTTCATAATGAGCAAAAGATTCAACTCACATAAAATCATCCTTCCTAAAGAACTACAAAACACAACAGTTCTAGATGTATATAATGAGGTTACTATTGAATTAAGTGAAATTTTAGAAACGAATAGTTATGGGTTCTATATTTTCAAAAAGTAGTGTAAAAAAGCATTTCTCAATTTGAGAAATGCTTTTATTTTAACCTTTATTTTAACCTTTATTTGCTCCTGCTGTAATACCTTCAATAAGATATTTTTGAAATACTATATATAGAAGAGTAATTGGTGCAGCAACAATAAGTGCCGCTGCAGCAAAGGCAGGATAATTAGTATTAGCAACATCTTGAATAAAGTCGAAAATACCAACTGCTAGTGTCCATTTATCCTCATCAATTATCAAGTATGATGGTAAGATATAGTCCATCCACGGAGCCATAAACTGTGTTACGGCAACAAAACTAATAATTGGTACTGATAATGGTAAAATAATTTTAAAGAATATTTGTACCTTGTTTGCACCATCAATTTTAGCTGATTCATCAAGTTCCTTTGGAATATTTTGTAAATATCCCTTAATCAACCAAATATTAAATGGTATCGATCCCGAAACATAGATAATTACTAATGCTTTAGGTTCATTTGTTAATCCAAATGTTTGGAATAATGTGAATATTGCAATCAATGATAAGAATGACGGGAACATTTGAAGTACTAATATTGTAAGTAATCCACCTTTTTTACCTTTGAATTTATATCTAGCAAATACGTAAGCTGTACCAGTAACAAACAATACTGAAAATACCATTGTTAAGAAAGCTACTTGAAGAGTATTCCAGTACCACTTAACGAAATCAGTTGTTTCTTCAATTCCACCAACCATTCGTGATCCTGAGAATAAGAATTTGTAGTTTATTAAACTAGGATTTTCTGGCCAGATAGTGTTTAAAATACCACTATTTGGTGATAATGAAGTCCCAAATGTATAAATAATTGGAACTATTACAACAAACGATAATGCAACAAGTTCACTATAAATAAATGCTGTCCCTAAAATATTCTTTACACTTAAGATATTCGGAATTGCTGTTATAGATAATTTTCTTTCAGGTTTCATTTTTAAATAATACCAAATACCAAATCCTGGAATCAAACCAATGAATCCTGCTTTTGTAGTGTTTTTTCCTTTTTTATTTGCAATAGCAACTGTTAAGGATTGCAATGTGAAGATAATAACTAAGGCTAAGAAGATTAAAAATCCTTTAAGTAATAGATTCATTATTAATCATCCTCCTTAAATGCTCTGGTACGTGTAAAGTTCCAAGCAGATAATGTACCAATAATTAAGAATATCAAAATACTGAATACACTAGCCATTGAATACCATCTTATATTTGCATCTACTGTCAGTTTGTAAATCCAGGATATCAAAATATCTGTGGAGCCAGCGTAAGCTGTCTCAAATGTTCCGTCACCCGGTCCACCACCAGTAATGAAGTAAATAACTCCAAAGTTATTGAAGTTTCCACTAAACGTCATAACAAGTAAAGGACTAGTAGCAAATAATACTAAAGGCATTGTAATAAATCTAAATTGTTGGAATCCTGTAGCTCCATCTATAGAAGCTGCTTCATATAATGACTTATCGATTGAAGTCATAACTCCACTCATTAAAGCCATGAAGAATGGGAATCCAAGCCATACGTTTAGAACAATAATAAAAATTCTTACAAACCAAGGATTGGCTTCATTACTTAGCCATTGGAAGTTTTGATCTCCGAAATATAATAATCTTTGGAGTCCAGTTCCAGCTTCATTGAAGCCTCTCCCAAGCATTCCCCAATCAGTAAATAAATTAGTGATACCTGTTCTAAATAATACTTGATTTACATATCCATTATCATTAAACATAACTCTAAAAATCATTTGGGAAATCAATGCTGGCATAGCCCAAGGTAATATTAATATTGCACGCCAAGCTTTTCTAAATACTACTCTCGTATTATTTAGAATAACTGCTTGAACAAATCCTCCAAAGAAACATGTAAATGTAGCAGCAAATGCCCAAATTAATGTCCAAGAAAATACCTTCCAAAATTGTCCACCAAAATCAATTGATCCACCACTTGATACACTAAACACTTCAACAAAGTTTTGGAATCCAACCCAGCTAATCAGTTGCCCAGGTGGTAAATGTTCAATATTATAATTTGTAAAAGCGACTGCTAAACCAAAAAATATTGGCATAACACTAATAAATGTTATTAATATCAAAGCTGGTGTTAATACAATATATTCAAAGAAATTTTCATATAGTGCAGCGAAGTACTGTCGTTCATTAGGAGAAACTTTCGTTTCTTTAATCGTCTTCGAAGTTCTATATGCATCTTTTATATTCCATATAAATACAAACAATATGTAAACAACTACAAGCATTGAAATAATTCCTCGTAATAATAATTGAGTAGAATGATGTCCTTCTATTTCAATTGATCTTGCCTCAATTGTTTGTGTACCAGAACTCGGTAATAAGAAAGCTATCCCTTTGTGTTGATACAAAGTTGTTTGAGAAATACTACCCATAGTAGCAAGTCCCCATGCTCCTTTTACAAAAAATCCTGTTCTTTCATAATATACATTATTAACTCCATCAACTATCGTGCTATATAACTCAGGATTATATTCAAAGTAAATACGAGCTAACATTTTATTATAATCATCATTATCCATATTTGTGAGTTGTCCAAGGCGAGCTTGCATCATATCTTTAAAACTAGATACAGAATCAAACTGCAATATTAAAGCTCCAAATAATTTATTAAAATGACTATTATAATAAGATGTATAATACACTTTTGTTTGTGTTGCATTTATTGATTCAAATTGAATATCATATATTTCAATATATTTTTCATTAACTAACTGTGTTTCTCCTTGAAGAACTAATGCTTCCGCGTGATCAGCAATGTAAATTGAAAGAGTATTGTCCCAATCAGCTTCATCAACAAGATGACCTAGACCCACAAGTATAGCAGTTGCAATCTCACTTACTCTTTCTGCAACTAATTCATCAAAATTACCACTAACCCTAATGTCTCTTTCAGCTTGTTCATCAAGTAAACCTTCAACAATGTTTAACACACTTTTCTTAGCTAAAATAGCGGCTACATCTTCAAGTCCATCAATATCGCTAATTAACTGAACATGTTTTTGATCAATCAATTCTTCTAAAGCTGAAACTTCTAAAGCAGCATTATTATCAGTAATATAAGCTGTTAGAGTTGTATCCCAACTTGCTTCATCAACAATATGACCATCTTCTACTAATTCTTCAATAGCAGTTAAAACAACTTGATCACTTAGTAAAGCTTCATAATTTTCATCTTCAAGTACATTTTTTTCTGCTTGAACACGAAGTAAATCAAGCACTTTAGCTCTGGTAACATCATCAACAATTATCAATTCAATATTGTCAACGTTCCCAGCACTTGCACTTATTACTTCTTCTTCAATTGTTCTTAATTGAGTTCCTATAAATACAAACATATCCGATGTAGAATATGAAATATTGTCTACTTCAATTACTTGTCCTAATTGATCATAAAAAGTCAATGTACTTTCGTCAAAAGTATACCCATTAGATTCTGCTACATCATGTAATAGTGTAAAATCTTCATAAGCAAACTCACTAGCTGGATTTATTTCTTTCAAATTGTAATAATACCATGTAGGAAGATAATTTGATAACTCTTCCTCTATCTCATTTCCTGGAATTTTATCATTATATAAGTTGAACTCTTCATTATAGCTACCAGTTGCAAATTCAACAAAAATTACTAATGAGAAAATCAGAAAGAAGATTAATGCTTTAATATATTGTCTATTAATTAACTGCCCAAATCCCCATATTAACCCAGACAATATTGCAATTACAAAAGAAGGCAATTTTGCCAATTGGTTAAGTAAAAAGTTAATTGGATAAAACACAATAAAGAGAACCGGTTTTAGATACTTCCATACTGGTTTAATAACCCATTTTATGAACGAGTTATAGACAAACTTAAAGAATTGTTTTACTTTTGAATAATATTTGCCAAGCAATTCAAATACTTTACTCATTTCATCACTTCCATTTCTTACAAATTATAGAAAAGGCCATGTTTCCATGGCCTTTAAACTATAAGATAATTAATTTAATTAGCCTGTGCGTCGAATCCAGTTTGTGCTGTTTCAGCAGCATCTTCAGGTGTAGCAGTATTGTTCCATGCACTTGAGTACATAGTTCCTGCGTTACCCCAGAAATATCCCATTTCAGGAATAATAGGCATTGGATGTGAATAAGCTAATTGTGCAGAAATACCACTTAAATAAACATCAGTAGCAACACCAGCAACAGTTGAAACATCTTTAAGTGCTGGTAATTTGTTAGTTTCAGCATACATAATAGCAAGTCCTGCATCAGAAGTCATAAACTCAACAAATTTAAATGCAGCAGTTGGTTCATTAGTTCCTTTGTAAACAGCAGCAATTTGAACACCTGAGAATGTAACAGGATTTACACCATTGATTGTAGGAATTTTAGCAATTCCCCATTCATATAGTACATTACCCTCTTCATCAACAGACGAATCTTTATATCTTTGAATGTCCCAAGGACCATCAATAATATAAGCTAAATCTCCACTTTCAAATAATTGTTTGTTTGCATCTCCACTTAATGCTGCAGCAGTATAATTTAATACAGCTGGCATCATAGTTCCTTGAATCCATGTTAATGCATCAATCATTTCATCAGAACCAAGATTAGCAGTTTCTTTATTTAGATGATCTGCACCAAATAAATCAAATCCAAATGAAGTAGAAACAAAATGCATGTCGTAAGCATTACCTACGTCTAATGCGAAGTATAATTTAGCATCTTCTGCTTCATCAACATCAGCAGTTGCTGGATCATCTTGAACAGCTATAGTGTTATAATCTAAAGCACTTGCAATAATTTCTTCCCAAGTTGCTTCAGGATATGTCTTAGTATCATCAATTGATTCTAATAAAGTTTTATTATAGAATAATGCAACTGATTCACCAGATAATGGAGCTCCAAATAATTCTGATTCAAAAGTTTCACCATCACATGTAACTGCAGTATTAGTTGCACTGTCGTAACATGATGTAGCAGTTCCAATTGCAGATCCAACCATTCTAGATATTAAATCTTCTCTTTGAGAAGTCGGGAATGGATAAAGTAAGTTTGAACTTAATGCTGCACCAATATGGTCATGTGGGAACACAACAACATCAGCAGCAAAGTCTGAACCACTATAAGTTTCAAGTCTTTGACGAGTGTCTACTGCTCCTACGTTATCCCATTCAACTTTGATGTCTGGGTAAGCAAGTTCAAATGCATCAATTAATGCAGTTGCGTAAGCTTCGTCATCTAACCATACTTTAATTGTAGTAATTTCAGTTTGGTTTTTATCAAATTCATATAATTGCCCATTTGCAGCGTTGTTTGTACAAACTTCAACGTCTTCTTTAGGTGAACACCCAACAAGAGTTAACGCAGCTACAAGAACAGATGATATCATTAATAATTTTTTCATTATTTTCATTCCCCCTTAATAACTACGACGCAGTGCAACAACAGCGCCGAATGCAAGAGGAATACCAACTAATAAAGCTATTAATTCAGTATTGAAATTATTTGCATCCAAATGAGCAGTATCATCACAAGGGTCCATTACAGTTACAGTAATCATTGCTTCAGTTTCGTTTCCGAATTTGTCTTCAGCAACAATCACGACTTCGTAAACACCAGCAAATCTAGTATCTACAGTTCCGTGTCCATCTTTAACTTTTACATTATAAATGACAGTACTTTCAGTATCTTCAGAAGTTTCTTTATCACTAGCACTATAAGTAGGAAGTGAATAAGTATCTCCAAGTTCTAAAGTAACATTTCTCGAACCAATAATAGTAACAACAGGAGCAAGACTATCTACACTAAATTCTTTAGTATAAACCATCATATCTTCTCCTTCACCAACAGTATAAGAAACTGTATAAGGTGAGTTAGCTCCTGATAATTCAGAATCCAATAATAATGTGAAAGTATCATTTGTAGCTGTAGTAGAGTTAAAGCTTGTGCTATTAACTACAACTGCATTTGCATCTTTATCTTCTAAAGTAATTGAAGCAGAATCAAATACCACTACATCTTCTACTTCTGTAATAATCTCTTTATTGAACACAATTTCAACTGATGTTGTATCTAATGCAGTAGCACTAGCAATTTCGAAGAAGTTTACAACTGCTTCAAAATCAGTAAAGTTGTCATAGAATGCATCGTTTCCACCAATGTAGAATGTAAATTGTGTTCCAGTACCTTTGATTGCAGAAATATCTAAAAATAGATCGTCAGCCCATTGTTTTTCCCAAGAATCAGTTCTAACAATGAATCCCATTGTATCATCAGCGTCAGCTGCAACGTTAAATACAGCTACTTTGAATTTACCAGGTTCCGCTTGTTGATCTATTCCTAAGTCCCATTGGAATGGAACTCCTGAACCACCAAATGCATCACCAGCTGTAGTACCATCAGTACCAGTTCCCCAGTTCCACATATTCCATGCGTCATATGCTTCAGATGCTTCATAGTAAACTACTACTAAAGTTCCGAACCCATCTTTTTGGAATGTTGGCATTAAAGGATCATTATAGTAAACTTCTGCAGATCCTTGTAAAATATAAACATGTTTAATTCCATCTTCATCGAATCCAACAAAATCTTCGCTTTCATCTTTCAATGTTACAGATTTGTCATCTCCACCATCGCCATTTAGGTCTATTCCATCTTTGTAAGACCAGTCGTTAAGTCTAGGAATTAATCCAGCAGCAGCGTCAGAGTCGTCGTTAACACATAAATATGCAACAGCACCAAAATCATCTTCTCCTACTATTTGTGGATTGCCAGAACCATCTGTACCAGTTCCCCATGCCCAGAAATCCATGTTTGTGTAATCTTCATCCCATCTATGATAATGAAGTACAACTGTGTGTGTGCTAGTACAGTCATTTGCAGGTACTTCAGCAGATACTTTTGGAACTGAAATTGCAAAGAATGCAGTAACTAGCGATAGAGTTATTAATAAACTCAAATATTTCTTCATTTCTTTTCCTCCTATTTAATTTTTTTACAACTTTTTGATTACTCTTAATATAGCATAATGAAAACGCTTTTTCAATTGATTGACGTGTGTAATGTATGAAACCCATTTCATGTTTTATCAAAAATGCCATATAAAAAGAAAACACTTACATAAAATGTTTTCTTTTTTCTTTATTATTATAA
>CAYYOU010000025.1:0-9995 GCA_964473425.1 uncultured Candidatus Izemoplasmatales bacterium
CAATTATTAATTATATTCATTAAATGATGAATATTATAATTGCTCACACCAATTGCTTTTGCTCTTCCACTTTTATATATTTCTTCCATTGCACGATAACTTTGTATTGCTTTATCATATCCTTTAAACCAATGGATTAAATACAGATCCACATAGTCAAGTCCTAGTTTTTTAAGTGATAAATCAAATGCTTTTTTTGTTGATTCAAAGCCTTGATCTGTGTTCCATAGCTTTGTAGTTATGAATAGTTCTTCTCGTTTAATGTTTGAATCTTTTATCGCTTTCCCTATTGCTTCTTCGTTTCTATAAATCATGGCAGTATCAATATGTTTGTATCCGTTTTTTAACGCTGTTAAAACTGCATTATATACATCTTCTGGTTTACTAAGCCATGTTCCTAGTCCAATAATGGGCATTTCATAGTTATTATTTAGTTTTACTGTTTTCACTTTCTCACCTCGTATTAATCATAACATTTCAAATTTTTGATAAAACCTAAATGCTCTATTTTTGACACTTAGGACAATAATATGATGAAGTTGAACCAGTCTTTATTTTTTTAATCAAGGTTCCGCATTGACAATTTTTTCCTTCTTTATAGGCAACACTTCCAGCTGAAAAGCTCCCTTTTATATTATAAATGTCAAGTTCATAATCTGCACCATTTAATAAAATAGATTCATTGAATTCCTCAATTATAGATTCGTAAAGCATACCAAGCTTTCTTGTAGATAATTCTGGAGTTTTTTTTAAGGGATTAATTTTAGCTTTATACAATATATCATGGATATAATAATTACCAATACCTGCGATTTTCTTTTGATTCAATAGAAACGACTTCAAAGAACCTTTTCGCTTAGAAAACAAAGAAACGAACTCTTTTTTAGATATATTGTCTCTAATTAGGTCTACCCCTAGTTTTTTTGTCATGTCGTGTTCTTCTGAGCTATCCACAAAGTGAATGTAGCCAAACCACCAAAACCTAAATGAGAGCAAATGATTGTTGTTTAACATAATTACTGCTTGATGCTTTTTTTCTGGTATTGTTGTTGAATATAGTAAATCTCCACCCATTCCAAGATTTATGTGAAGACTATCTTTTGATTTGAAGTGAATGAAAATTCATTTGCCTTTTGAAGTAACAGAGATTACTTCTTGATTTATGATGTTTTTTTTAAACTCATCAACATCCATATTAATTGTTTTCTCTTGAATAATATTTGTGTCAATTATTTTTAGTCCGACAATCTCTTTTTTAAGTTGTTCACTAATGTTATAGATTTCAGGAAGTTCAGGCATATTAATCTCTCCTTATATTGCTTGCTGCAGTATATCCTGTTGACAAAGCAATTGTGATATTAAATCCTCCTATTGGTCCGTGTAAATCAAGTACTTCTCCTGTAAAGTATAGTCCTTCTTTTATTTTCGATTCCATAGTCGACGGATTAATCTCGTTAGTCAAGATACCGCCACCATTAACAAAAGCATTACTTATTGATTCAACTTTTGTAATAGGGATAGTAAAATGTAGTAAAGAATCAATAATTAATTGAAGTTGTTTTTTAGATGTACTTGCGACAAGTTTAGTTTCATCAATTTGTAAATGATTCAATATAAATTTAGCTAATCTTTTAATTGTAAGCTTTTCAAGAATTCTAATAACTCTTGCTTTTTGATTCTCTTTTAAATGAAAGAGTTCTGTTATTTGTGATTCATTTTTGTCAGTTAGTTTAATCAAAAGATTTGTATCTTTAGATAATTTATCCAAATAAATCAGCTCAGAAATATTTTGAATTAGTGGTCCACTTAATCCAAAGTGTGTGAAAAGCAATCCACCTGAATAGATTTTTTTATTTCCTTCTATTTGTATTTCAGAATGAAGTAAGGATAATCCTTGTAAATCATTTTTGTTCTTCTTAACAAAATCACTGTAAACATGCGTTTCAGCTGGATAAAAAGGGGCAAAATTGTGTCCAAGATTTTTTCCAAATAGTAGTCCATCTCCAGTACTTCCTGTTTTTGGATAACTTTTTGAACCAGTTGAAATAATTACATTCTTTGCCTTATAATCCTTACTTATAGTTTCCACTATGTAGTGGTTATCTTCATATGTTATATCTTTCACAGTTGTATTAAGGATTAGCTTTTTATAATCAATATCCTCAAGTAAAGCATCAAGAATATCACTGCTTTTTGAACTTTTAGGAAAATATTGATACTCTTTTTCTAGATTTAATTGAACTCCCTTGTCTTCAAAAAACTCTTTTATTTCCTTTGTTCCAAAGCTATTTAAACTGCTAAAAAGAAACCTTTTATGTTTTATCTTTAAATGGTCTATAAATTCTTTTGGGTTAAATATGTTTGTTACATTACATCTTGTTCCACCAGTAATTAGTAATTTTCTTCCAGCAGCTTTATTTTTGTCAAATATCAAATATTCTAGTCCTCTTTTTTCAAGAATGTTCGCAGCCATTAGCCCAGATGGTCCAGCTCCAATAATTATTACATCATAATTACTCATATATTTCACCTCTTTATTGATTAACTTATCCGCTAATTTTTGATTTTTGATAAACAACTTTTGTCTTAAATATTAAATCGTGAACACTTCTCTTGTCTGTTCTTTTTGTTAATAAAATAAATGCCACAAGAAAATACAATCCCGCAGTTAAACAACCTGCAATAAGAATAAAGAAAGCTCTTAAATGAATAGTCATCATAGTTACTTGACTATCATCCTCATTAACAACAATAGTTCCAGAGTTAATTTTACCTAGCGTGATTCCTCTTTTAAAAAACGAAGGAAGAATATTTAAAGAATACCAAACTATAAGAATGATAATGTACTTATAAATTGGATTTATCTTCATAAATATCATTATTAACATAGTTAGGAAAACTATTGTGTAATCAACGCTTGTTGCATGAATTCTTTCATTGAATTGAACCGGTAAGTTTTTATATTCTTTCACTGTAGCACCTCCAGCTTACTAATTATAAGGCTTTAGTTTGATATTGAAGTCGATATAAACTATAGTAATGTTTTTTGTTTTTTAATAATTCTTGATGTGATCCTTGTTCGATAATTTCGCCTTTACTAAGAACTATTATCTTATCAACGTGTTGAATAGTTGATAACCTATGAGCTACGATTAACATTGTTCCAATACTCATCATCTTCTTGAGTGATTCTTGTATTAATTGTTCTGTTTCAGTATCAATATTACTAGTTGCTTCATCAAGTATCATAACTTTTGGATCATGTACTATTGTTCTAGCAAATGAGAGTAATTGTCTTTGTCCAGTTGAGAAATTATTTCCTCTTTCTTTCACTCTTTCGTCGTATGTATTATCTAATTTTTCTATAAAATGATTTGCATTAACATACTTGCATGCCTGAATCATTTTTTCATCACTAATTTCATCATTTCTTAGTTTAATGTTCGATCTAATTGTACCACTAAACATGAAAACATCTTGCAACATTTGTCCAATATATTTTCTCAAATGTTGTTTTTTTATTTTCGTTATATCTATTCCATCAATTAAAATTTGACCCTTTTGAATGTCAAAATTTCTAGTGATTAATGCAAGAATAGTCGTTTTACCTGCACCTGTTGCACCAACAAATGCAACTGATTCTTTTGCATTCACTTTAAAAGATACATCCTTTAGAATCCATTGTTCATCAATATATGCAAACCATACATTTTTAAACTCTATTTGACCCTTCATGTCTTCTAATTCTATTGCATCTGGATCATCATTTATTGTTGGTTTAGTATCAAGAATTCCAAAAATTCTTTCACTTGAAGCAAATGCAGATTGTAAAATATTGAATTGCTCAGCAAGTTGTTGAATTGGTTCGAAAAATCTACCAATATATTGTTGGAAAGCAATTAATGTACCTATAGTAATTATTCCTTCAATGACACTTAGCCCACCAGTAAAATAAACTAATACTGTCGTAGCCATAAATAAGAAGTACATTGTAGGTCTATATATCCCAAATATAAGGATTTGTTTATAGTAAGATTTTTTTAGTCTCGTATTTCTTACATCAAATTCCTCAAATTTAGCTTGTTCTTGATTGAAAATCTGGATTATTTTCATACCTGAAAGGTGCTCTGCTAAAAATGCATTAACTTTAGAAAGGTTTGCTCTTACCCTTCTATATGCTTTTCTTGAAAACATTCTAAAGATAAAACTGAAAAAGATTATAAATGGGACAACTAGTAGAACATACCACGTCAATGTCGAGTTAATTAAAAACATGGCCACTATGATTCCTATTACCATTAATACATTTTTGAATACACTAACAATAACACTAGTATACATTTCATTTAATGTATTAGTATCATTTGTAACTCTTGTCACAAGTGCCCCTATTGGAGTACTGTGGAGATAATTTACATCATGATATTCTAAATGAGTGAAAATCTCTTCTCTTATATTATAGATGATACTTTGTCCAGTCTTTTGAAGAATTATAGTTTGTGCATAATTAAATACACTACCCAGTACAATTGAAACTCCAAATATACTGAGTGTTGTGAATAAATCATTCAAGCTTATATTATCTTTATTAATGATGTCCATACTTCTCCCTATTAAATAAGGACCAAGTAAACCAAGAACAACGGTAAATATCATTAACATAAATGTCACTACAAATGGAAGAATAAATGGTTTGGCATATGCTAATAATCTTTTTACTATTTCTCCGTCTTTCATTGTGAATTTTCTTTTATCTTCATCTAGATTTTTCATTATGCCACCTCTATTTCTTCTTCAAGTTTTTGACGCTCTACCATGTCTTTATAGAAGCTACATCTTATTATTAATTCTTGATGTGTTCCCACATCAATTACTTTGCCTTCATCAACAATAATAATTTTGTCTGCATCTTTTATAGTGCTTATACGATGGGCAATAATTAATGTTGTTTTACCTTTTCTTACTTTTTTAAGATTATTCAGAATTGTTTCTTCTGTTTTTGTGTCTACTGCCGAAATGCTATCGTCCATAATTAAAATAGGAGGATTCTTTATAAGTGCTCTAGCAATACTTAATCTCTGTCTTTGACCACCACTTAATGTAACTCCTCTTTCTCCGATTACAGTTTCATACCCCTCTTCAAAGTCAACTATATTATTATGCACATCGCTTAATTTAGCTGCATCTTGTATTTTCGAGAAAACATCAACTCTCTTTTGAAGACCTAAAGAAATATTATTTTGTATTGTATCAGAGAATAAGAACCCATCTTGTGGTACGTATCCTACACTATCTCTAACTGATTTTATTGGTAATCTCATGATATCTATTCCATCAAGATATAATTTATTTTCTTCAACATTATATATTCTTAATAACAAGTCAACTATACTAGTTTTTCCACTACCTGTTCTTCCTAATATACCAACAGTTTCTCCTGCTTCAATTTTGAAATTAATGTTGTGAAGTGCATTTACAGTTCCATCAGGATATTTAAATGAAAGATTTCTAAACTCAATATCTCCATTTATTCCATCAACTTCAACTGTGTCTTGATCAAATATATCAATCTCTTCATTTAATATAGTTTGTATTCTTTCAAGCGAAGCTTTTCCTCTACTTCTAACATTGATAATCATAGCAAGTGCCATCATTGGCCATATTAAAGCACCAAACAACAGGGTAAAAGTAGTTAAATCTCCAATGCTAAATTCATTTACTGTCCCCGCTGTTGTTTTTACTAAATATCCTCCATAACCTAATATAACCAAGAATATTATACTAACAATCATTCGAATACTAACTTGCAATATTGTTTGCATTTTAACATATTCAACATTCTTATCTTTAGCTCTTTTGTTTATCTTTAAAAACTCTTTGATTTCAGATTTTTCTTTTACAAATGCTTTGACAACGCTAATTCCAGATAAAGACTCATTCGTAAAATCACTTAAATCTTCAAACGCTTTTTGAGCTTCTTTAAATTTCTTTCTCATTTTGTTACCGATATACGCTCCAAGAACTGCGATAAATATTAGCGGTATACCTGAATACAATGTTAATGCTACATCAAGATTAAACATATGATAAAAAGCTAATCCTCCAAGAAACGATGCATCCACAAACATAATCATTCCTGGACCCACTGCTCTTCTTACCGCTTCTAAATCATTTGTAAAATAAGCCATTAACCCGCCAATTTTATTTTCAGAATAAAAATTATTAGATAATTTTTCTGCGTGACTAAACATTTCATTTCTAAGACCATAATCGACTCTTCTAGATGCTCCAAAGATGAATAATCTCCAAGCAAAACGACCAACTATTATAATAGAAACATAGATAGATACAAGTCCAACAAAATCAAGTAACCCACTTCTATCCATAGTCCCATCTACTAATGCATCAATCAAAGTACCTGTTAAAGCCGGGATTTCTAATTGATAGTAATCAACAAAGACTAAAGCTATTAGTCCCATAAGGAATAAATGTGCATATTTAAGATAGTATTTATTTACCGTTTTACCAAATATCATTAGTTGTCATCTCCAAATCTGTCGAATATTGATATAATATCGTCCATTTCATTTTCTGTTAGCCTAGCAATCATTTTCTCTGTAGCTCTTTCGCTTTCAAGGATATTTGACGAAGCAAGAGTTTTACCGATTTCAGTAAGAGAAATATAACTCATTCTTTTATCATCAAAACTCTTCTTCTTCACTACAATTCCAGAGTCTAAAAATCTATTAATAAACTCATTCATTGTAGGTTTTGAAATATGAAAAGTTTTTGCTAATTGTGTTTGCGTTACTTTGCCCTTTAAATGAATTTCTTTTAGGTATTTAAATTGTTTACCTGTAATTCTTCCAAAATTAATTTCTTCATATACTTCTTTACATGAATCGAAGTACATTTTTAAAAATTTATTTAAGGATATTCTTGCTTTTTCTTTATCCATTTCTTCACCTCATAATAATTAGTTAGGTCATACCTAATCATTATAATATTACAGGCCTATTTAGTCAACAAAAAAAGATGAAATATTTCATCTTTTTTTTACGATCATTTTTATCTTATACACAACCCGTTTTCTTGGACTTAAATTACTCTATTCTTCTTCTTTTTAATCACTATAAAGATCAAAAACCCTATCATTAACGAGTAAACTGCAATATTTCTTGGAATTAAGTCCTTTTCAATTTCAAACATATTTGAACCTAACACTTTGACCAAAAATTCTTTTTCAAAAATATCTCCATTTTCATTTGTAAAAGCTAATCGATAAATATATGATCCTGGAACATCTTCATTACCAGAATACTCATCTATCATCTTAGTAATTTCGTATTCTTCTTCACTAAGTTCTTTTGAGCTCAACAATAATTTAAGCGCATCAGTTTCTGTAAAAGTTGACTTCAAATTAACTGTGATAATATAATTGTCAACATAGATTACTGGAGCTATATCGTCAAATAGAGTAATACTAATATTGTGTGTAGTAGTATTGTTATTTGTATCGAGTAGTCCTAATACTATTTCAAAGTTTCCTATATCACTTACTCTATTTGTATAATTATCACTCACAATATATAGATCACTATTCAAAAGTGAATCAACATTGTCATTTACATTCATCATATTAAGGAAGTCATTTACTGATAACTCTTCAGTGTAAGAACCACTAAAGTCACTAATTCCACTAATAACTGGTGCAACGTCATCCACAACATTAACAGTAATTATTTCAGATAATGTGTTATTTGAATTATCACTAATTGCTATTTTAATTGAGTAATTACCTGGAATATTCTCATTTCCAGTATAGTTATCTATTACAACTGTTGGAGTTACCAAACTAAGATTATCATAATTATCTTCGAATACTAGACTGCTGATTATGTCATTCAAATTTAGTTGATTTGAAAGATAAGAAGCAATAAAATTACTTGATATCATCACTGGTCCTTCTGTATCTTCCAAATTGATTGAAAAAGTTTTGGAGACACGGTTTAAAGAGCTGTCAATCACTTCAAAAGTTACACTATATAATCCAACAGTATCTTTATTTGGTGTAAAGTTGTCAATCAATATATTCATTGATGGTGATTCATCGTACTCGTCAGATATATCAAATAATTCCCAAATAAGGTCATTCAAGCTTCCTTCTTCTCTCCCTATTACTAGATTAACTAGAGTATCTCCATCAATCACAGGATCTATTTCGTCCTTTACCATCACAGTCAGATTGAACAACGATGTATTTCCACCCTGATCGCTTACGCTAAGAACCACATCATATTCTCCAACAACTTGTTCATTTAATGTATATTCATCACTAACAATTATAATCTCACTGCTGATATCTCCATCTATATCATCAATTGCATAAATATGATCAGCAATAATTGAAGAAATTGATTCGCTAGATTGATAACTTGTTATATAGGCCCCACTTCCAGTGAATTCTGGATTTGTTGTGTCAATTAGTGGCTCAATGTAATCTTCATAACTTGTACTAACAGAACCTTCTTCTAACTGAAATCCATCAATTTGATAATAATCGTAATACATTGATAAAGTACTTGCTGCAATAGTTAAACTGATTAAGTCCTCATTTGCAGTTGTCGTAAAACTACAGCTTATAAGTTCAGGCTCAATTGTGCAGGCTGAAATGTCAATAGGTTCTCCTGATAAATAACTAGTTCCTCCTCTAATTTGAATGTAAACATCATTTCCAATTCTACCTTCTCCTGGCATACTCAAAGTATATGTGGTGCTTCCTTTAACTAAAAAGTCATCATCTGAATTCCAAATATTATTACCAAAAACAATATTAGCTTCATCCAAATAGTTTTTGCCTCCGGGCAAATAAGCTGAATACTCTGTAGCTTTTACTTCCACAAGAGTCTGTAGAATTATAATTATCATTAATAAAATTATTTTCTTTTTCATGTAATCACCTCAAAAAGATAATACTCTTACTAAATTCATTTTTCTTTAATAAATAAAAAATAAAAAGATGAATCACAATTTCATGTGAGTCATCTTCTATCTTTATTATATAGAGGTTCTATTTTCCAAACTTAATTTTTCAATTGCATCTGATTTTATCATTTTCAAGAATAACTCAACCAACTCTGGATCAAATTGTTTCCCAGAATTCTTTTTAAGTTCGTACTCTGCTTGTTCAAGAGTTAAGCCTCGACGATAAGGTCTGTCAGTTGTCATTGCATCAAATGAATCTGCGATACAGATTATGCGACCTAAAACCGGTATATTATTACCTTTAATCCCTCTAGGATAACCTTGCCCGTCATATCTTTCATGATGGCTAATTATAACTGGAACAGTCTCAATTAAATTAGGAATATGTTTTATGATGCTTATTGATTGTATAACATGTGATTGCATTATCTCCATTTCATAATCAGTCAAAAATCCTGGTTTTGATAAAATACTTTCTGGTATTCCAACCTTACCAATATCATGAAGTAGTCCGGCATTTCTCACTATATCAATATCTTTTTCATCAAATTTCGCTTCTTTTGCGATTGCCGCAGAAAGTTCAGAAACATTATTAGAATGTCCAAATGTATAATGATCTTTTGCATCAATAGTTGCTGCAAGCGCATAAATACTTGATAAATGAGCATTTTTTATTTGTTCTTGAACCGCTGTACTGACATCATTTGATTTCATACCTGATTTATATAAAACTGCTTTGTTTCTACCACTTTGTTTACCTATGTACATTGCTTCATCAGCTTTACTAATTATTTCTTCTAAGCTAGATCCATCTTTTGGATATGAAGCTGCCCCTATAGTAACAGTCAAGAACTCTTTAATATCCTTTGATAATAAAAATTCTTCTTCAACTGATCTACGTATTTTTTCAATTTCTTTTAAAGCACCTGTGCCATTGGTATTTGGAATAAATATTACAAATTCCTCTCCACCATATCTCACAACTAAATCGTCTTTAGTTGTATTTGCAG
>CAYYOU010000026.1:0-9953 GCA_964473425.1 uncultured Candidatus Izemoplasmatales bacterium
AAATAATATATTACCTTCTTGAACAGTATCTAATCCACTGAGTAAACTAAGTAATGTTGTTTTCCCGCTACCTGAAGATCCAAGAATGGCATAAAATTTACCTTCTTCAAAATTAATATTGATATCTTTTAATACAGTTCTTAACTTTTGTCCATCTTCGTATTTATGATATAAATTTTTAACTTCTATAATATTCATTTTTTCACCTAATTTCTTGAAGAGAGTATTTTTTTAGGTTGGTAACGCATAATGTATAAACTTGGTATTACGCTACTCAATATAATAATCATACTTCCTAGTCCGAGTGTAATTAAAAAATCATTCATTGAAATTGATACATCGATTTCATCGATATATTCTACATCTAGTGGAACGGTTGTTGTAAAGGAACCTCTTCCCCCACCCATTGGAGAATCATCTGGGCTTTCTGCATCACTAATCTCATTTGTTAGTAAGATGTCACCTAAATAAGAAGATACACTATTACTCGTTCCAATTGCTAAAGCGAAGACCAGTGTACTTATCATTAATAACTCTGTTAAATATTGGAGACTAATTTTTACTTTTTCTTCTCCAAGTGACATCAATACGCCAATCTCATATTTCCTTTCTTTTAATGCATTAATTATTAATAATGTTAGAATTACAATTGCTGCTACTACAACAGTTATTAAGACAATATCGCTAAAAGAAGCAACGCTTTCAAGTGGTGCTATGATCGCATCATAATTGACATCACTGAAGATCAATCCATTATCAATTTCAGAATACATCGCTCTGCCTTCTTCAATGAATACATTAATATTAAGTGGATCATCTAAGAAGTATTTTGCTGATGTTATAGTAAATGAAGTTTCTGGGTCTTGCCCTTTTAAAATCAATGCATCATTCAAAGGTATAAAAACTTCATTATCTGATATGTTTTTACCGCTATTTAAAATTGTTGATTCGTTAATAAAAATACCTACAATGACAAACTCCATGGAAGTAAGTTCAAATGTTTCTAAAGATACTGTATCGCCAATTACTAAATTATTCAAAAAAGCAACAGTATCTGAAATAAGTATTTCATTTATGCTTGATCCTGTAAAATAACTAGATTCAACATTTATAGAGTCATTTGTTAATTCATAAGTTCCGTTTTCTCCAAATTGATCTAATAATAAAGGATTATAAGTACCTATAACACTAATCTTAGATAAGTTTAATGTATCAAGAACACCTTCATTATTAACAGGGAGAAAATCAACTGCACTTGATGCTGTTGTAAAACTAAAATTAAAATCTTCAACATATTCACTTTCACTTAGTCCATATGCTATTTCACTTGTGATTGGAATAAGTAACGAATTTATTATATCAGTAGATGGTTTTTCACCATAAGTATCACGATAATCTTTTATAAATTCAAATAAATCAGTTCTATCTGTTGTTAAGGTAATTTCAGGTCCAAGTGAAACTCTCGCTTGGTCCATTGCTTCTAAGGTTGCTGTTTTGATTGAAATACTTGCAAGAACTAGGTTTGCTATCACAAACAAAAGCACCCCTAAAATAATCGTTCTTCCTTTATTTTTTATTACACTAATATATGCTCTTTTAAACATTTTTTGTTCCTCCTTAGTAAATAATCAACTCATCTAATTATAATAAATGAGGAACAAATGTTGTGATAATCTTGTGTGAGTTAAGTTAATAGGTTAGAAATCCCAAATATAGCAATTAAATCAGGATATTCCTTTACATTTATCTTATAAGTGATATACTTAATTGTTTTGTGGTAAATAGGAGGACTTATGTTATACGAAAATAAACAAATTGAAAAATCATTAACGGAAATGGGCTTTGAGGAATTCACTGAAATCCAAGAAAAGACTATTCCACTACTTAAAGAAGGAAAAGATGTAATCGGACACTCTCAAACTGGTACAGGTAAAACTGCTGCTTACACACTTCCAATACTTGAAAACATTGATTACGAGAGTAATCTAATCCAGGCAATTATTATATGCCCAACGAGAGAACTTGCCGTGCAAGTAAAACGCGAAATCGATAAAATTGGTAAATATATACACAAGTTAAAAACTGTATGTGTTTACGGTGGGGAACCTATTTCTAAACAAATTAATGCTTTAAAAAGAAAACCACAAATCATTATAGGTACTCCTGGAAGAACAATTGATCACATTAACCGTAAATTAATCAAGTTACAAAATGTGAGATTTGTTATCTTAGACGAAGCAGACGAAATGTTAAAAATGGGATTCAAAGAAGACATCGAAACAATTTTAGAGGCATCAAACAATGATCATCAAACAATGATGTTTAGTGCTACAATGCCTAAGGCTATTCAAAATATAGCTAAAAACTACATGAATGATCCAGTTCATATATCAGTAGTAACTGGAGAAGAAGCAAACAAAGATATTACTCAATACTACTATACTGTTAATGAGAAAAATAAAGTAGAAGCTGTCTCAAGACTTCTTCATGTTTATAATCCAAAATTAACACTAATCTTTTGTAATACAAAAAGAAAAGTAGATGATGTAACGAGAAGTTTAATAAAAATGGGTTACAATGCAGACAAAATACATGGTGAATTAGCTCAAACAGCAAGACTGGATGTGCTAAATAAATTCCACCATGAAGTATTAGATATTCTAGTAGCAACTGATGTTGCTGCACGTGGACTTGATATTAAAAACGTAGGAGTAGTAATTAATTACGATGTACCTGAAAAAGCTGAGTATTATGTTCATAGAATTGGTAGAACAGGGCGCATTGGTAATAAAGGTTATGCTTTTGCATTAGTAAATAGAAAAGACATGAGTAGATTAGATCAAGTTATGCGCTTTACAAAACAAACTATCAAGAAAAGAAATATACCAACACCTGAAAAAGTAATCGAAGTAAAACAAGAAAAGGAACTAGAAGAAATTTTGGAGATTTTAAACAACCAAAATACAAATTCCCAAATTGATTTAGCTACTAAATTACTTGATGAAAATGAAGCTCTTGATATTGTATGTGCATTACTTAGCAAATTAGATAAAAAAGATAAATCAGGGAAAGTCTTTGGAGACATTAATGAAAATATATCCAGAGGTAGTAAATCTGGACGAAATGAACGTTCTAGTAGAAACAATCGTTCTGGTGGCTCAAGAAACAGTAACCATGGATCTAGAAGCAAAAGTTCTGACTCAGTTAGATTCCATATTAACATTGGAACTGGCTTAGGATTAACTCCAAAAAAATTCTCAGAATTTATTTGTGAAAAAACAAAACTTAGAAATCAACAAATACAAGATATCACAGTTAGACATGCATTTTCATTCTTCACGGTTAATAAAGCTCAAGAACAAAAAGTTTTAAGAGCTCTTAATAACTTTACGTATCAAGGTAAAAAGACATCAATTCAACATGCAAAAGAAAAATAAAAATATAAGGCAATCACTTTGAACTGCACCCATAAACTTGGACATAGGAAACTATGAAAAAGAGAGGGTGCAGTTTTTATATTGCTGTTTTTTTAAACAGTCTTTTTATAATAAAGATGCAGATATATTTCTTCTAAATGACATTTTTTTACTTATTACCTATTTTCATAAAAAGAATTTGAATGTATAATAATATTAGAGTGAAAAGATGGGAGATAATATTAATGTTAATAATAAAAAATGCCAACCTTATTACTATGGCGAAAGACAACTATGTACTAGGTAGTATTGTGGTTAAAGGTAAAAAGATTTTAGAAGTAGGTAAAGATATTGATTTAAGCAAATACAAAGATGCTTTAGTAATTGATGCGAAAGGATTATTTGTAACACCAGGACTAGTAGATCCTCATTGTCATATTGGAGTTATGGAAGAAGGAATTCGTTTTGAAGGTAATGATACTAATGAGTTGAGTGGCCCAATTTATCCAGAACTAAGAGGAATAGATAGTCTTTTCTCAAAAGATATAGCATTTGAATATACTTATAGAGCAGGGATTACAACAGTAAACACAGGACCAGGTAGTGCTAATGTAATTGGTGGTACTTTCTGCGCTATTAAAACATTTGGTGAAACTGTTGAAGACATGATTATAAAAGAAGAAACAGCTATGAAAATGGCGTTAGGAGAAAACCCTAAAAGAGCTTACGGTTCTAATAATAAAAACCCTGGGACTCGTATGGCGAGTGCTGCCTTAATGAGAGAATGGCTTTTTAAGGCAAGAGATTATCATAAAAAATTAAAAGCATTTGAAAACAAAGAGGAAGATGCTAAAGAACCACCATTTGATATGAAATTACATTCGTTAATGAGAGTATTTGATGGAATGATAGTTAAAATCCATGCACATCGCCGTGATGATATCATGACAGCGATAAGAATTGGAAAAGAATTTGGATTAAATGTAACAATTGAACACGCCACAGAAGCTTACATGATTCCAGAAAGTATAAAAAAATCAAATGTTAGTTTAATTCTAGGCCCAACACTTGGAATGGCATCAAAATATGAACTTAAAAATAAAACATATAAATCAGCAAAAGTGTTAGAAGATAATGATATAACTTTTGCAATAATGACAGATCATCCTGTTATTACATTAGATACTACTCTAGTTCAAGCAGCACTCTTCATAAAAGAAGGACTTAGTGAAATGAAAGCTTTAGAAGCTTTAACAATCACAGCGGCTAAACTAAACGGTATTGAAGATAGAGTTGGATCATTAGAAGTAGGGAAAGACGCTGATATCGTTGTTTGGGATGGACCAATATTTGACATCATGACTAGAACAGAATACGTAGTGATTGATGGAGTAATCAGACATCAAAAATAAAAGTGCAAATTTTTGCACTTTTTTTCTGAAAATTATTCCATTATGAAAGCGCTTTATGATATAATAATCATGGGTAAATAACGAGGTGATTAAATGCGAATAAGAGAACATCCCATTTTAACATTTGAAGAGAAGAAAAAACTTTCTTTTTTCTTTGATGGGAAAGAAATTTATGGCTATGAAGGAGATACAATAGCTTCAGCTTTGCATGCTTTTGGAATCAAAACACTTAGTCACAGTATTGAACTCAAAAGACCACGTGGGTTCTACTGTGCTATTGGTAATTGCTCATCATGTAATATGATAGTTGATGGGAAACCGAATGTTAGGACTTGTGTTACTGTACTTGTTGAAGGTATGAAGGTTAAAACGCAAGTAGACAAAGGTGATATTTATGAAACAAATTGATCTTGTAATTATCGGTGGTGGTCCAGCAGGACTAAGTGCTGCAAAAACTGCAGCTGAAGCAGGACTAGCATCATGTATAGTTGAACGTGCTCCGTCAATAGGTGGACAATTAGTGAAACAAACTCATATGTTTTTCGGTAGCGAAAAACAATATGCAAAAACACGTGGTATTGATATTGCTAAAATATTAGCAAATGATGTTTTAAAATTTCCTAAATTAATTGAAATAATGACAAATACGACTGTAGTAGGACTTTATCAAGATAAAGTAGTTACTCTACTACAAGAAGAAAAATATATAAAAGTACAAGCTAAAGCTATTGTAATAGCAACAGGAGCTAGTGAAAAAATACTTGCTTTTGAGAACAACGATCTACCTGGAATATATGGCGCTGGTGCTGTTCAAACTTTAATGAATGTTCATGGTGTATTACCTGGTAATGACGTTGTAATGATAGGTAGTGGAAACATTGGACTTATTGTAAGTTATCAATTAATACAAGCTGGAGTTAACGTGAAGTGCGTATTAGAAGCTTCTAGCACTATTGGTGGATACAAAGTTCATGCATCTAAACTAAAAAGATTAGGTGTTGATATTAAAACATCTCATTCAATCAAAAAAGCAATTGGAAAAGATTATCTTGAAAAAATCATTATTGGTAAACTCAATGACAAATGGGAGTTTATAGATGGAACTGATGAAGAAATAGAAACAGATTCTTTATGTATTAGTGTTGGACTTAGTCCGTTATCTAGTTTACTTAGTATGATTGGCACAGAAATGAAATATGTTAGTTATTTAGGAGGACTTGTTCCACTTATTGATAAAAACCATGAAACATCAATAGAAAATGTATTTGTTGCTGGTGATGTATGTGGTGTTGAAGAAGCAAGTAGCGCAATAGTTGAAGGCTATCTAACAGGACTTGTAGTTGCAAAAAAACTAGGGTTTATACATCCAAAGTACGACGAGTTATATCTTGATTTCAAAGCTCAACTTCATAATTTAAGAAGTGGACCTTTTGGTGAAAAATTAAGACTTGGCTTAAAAGAGATTGCGAGGCAATTGATATGTTAAATACAAACGGTGTTCCAAGTAAAGATTTAATCTTATCAAGATTTCCTAAAAAGAAATTCTTAAACAAGCCAAAAGCAATCACAGAATGTTATGAGGAAATACCTTGTAATCCCTGTCAAACTAGTTGTCCATTTGATGCGATTCATATCGGAGAAGATATAAACACACCACCTGTTGTAGATTTTGATAAATGTACAGGTTGTGGTATTTGTGTTTATAATTGCCCTGGACTTGCAATTTTCACAGTTGAATTATTAGAAGAATTAAATGCTAGATTTAAAATACCATACGAGTTAAGACCGTTGCCAGTAGTCGGTGAAACATGGGATGGTGTAAATAGAAATGGCGATGTTATCACAAAAGTATATATCGAAAAAGTATCTTTAAGAGAAAAACATGACAAAACAGCCTTAATCCAGGTAATAGTCCCAAAACAGTTTATTTATGAATTCATTACCATAAGGAGTAAATCATGAATAAAAAAGATATTATAATCTGTCGTTGTGAAGATGTAACTTTAGAAGATCTTCACAACCTAATGGAAGAAGGATATACATCTTTTGAAGAAATCAAAAGAATACTTAGAGTAGGGATGGGACCTTGCCAAGGAAATTCATGTGGACAATTAGTCCAAAAAGAAATAGCCATATTTACAAATACTCCAATGAACCAAGTTAAAACACATAAAGTAAGACCACTAATTACTGGAGTAAAACTAAAAGCAATAGTAGAGGCATTAGATGATGAAAGCTAATATTGTTATAGTAGGTGCAGGAATTAGTGGAGTAAGTATCGCGTATAATTTAGCTAAAAAAGGCGTTAAAGATGTAGTTGTATTTGATGATAACTATTTATCTGGAGGAGCTACAGGAAGATGTGGCGCAGGGATTAGGCAACAATGGGGTACAAAAAACAATTGTATCCTAGCTAAAAAGAGTGTTGAGTTTTTTGAGAAAGCTCAAGAAGTACTAGATTATCCAAGAGATATAGAATTTAAACAAGCAGGATACCTTGTAGTAGCAACAACAAAAGAAGAAGACATTCAATTTGAAAAGAATGTTGCTTTACAAAACAGCCTTGGGATACCTGCGGTTAAGCTAACACCACTTGAAGCAAAGAAGATTGTTCCACATTTAAATATTGATAATGTAGTAAGTGCAACTTTCTGTAATACAGATGGACATCTGAATCCATTTACAGTAACAGATGCTTATTATTTAGCTGCAAAAAGACTTGGAGTTAAATTCTTTTTCCAAGAGAAAGTTTTGGACATTATAGTAAAAAATGATAAAATAGAAAAAGTAATAACTACAAATCATAAAGTATTAACAAATAAGGTAGTGAATGCTGCTGGTGGGTATTCTAAAGAAATTGGGAATATGGTAGGTGTAGATATACCAGTATATTCAGAAAATCATGAAATACTAGTTACTGAACCAATAGAAAAATTACAAGGGCCAATGGTAATATCATTTTCATTAAACATCTATTGCCAACAAGTCCCTCATGGAAGTTTCATAATGGGTAGAAGTGATCCATTTATGCCAAAAGGATATAATATTGAATCAAGTTGGAATTTTTTAGATGAAATGGCAAAAACAGTAGTTAATATCTTGCCTCCAATTGGAGAATTAAGAGTAATTAGACAATGGGGAGGACTATATAACTTGAGTCCAGACAGACAACCAATTATTTCAGACGTAAAAGAACTACCTGGATTCTATCTAGCTTGTGGTTTTAGCGGACATGGATTTATGTTTGCTCCAATGACAGGATTGTTATTATCAGAGATTATCTTAGGAGAAAAAACGACATTAGATACTGCTGATTTACATATTGATCGTTTCAAAAATACTAATTTTAATGACTACGAAAAAAGTGTTGTATAGAGAGGAGATTTAATAATGGGAACTACTTTATATCAAACAGAACCGTTACTTGATTTTACTAAAAAAGAGGTAATTGAAAAGTACATGGAAGGGCTAATCAAAGTCGAAGGATATTTAGGAAAAACTTATCCATTAATTATTAATGGAGAAGAAAGAACTACTAATGAGTTATATACTTCTGTAAATCCAAGTAATCACAAAGAGGTAATTGGGAAAATTTACCAAGCTACTATTAAAGATGCTGAAGATGCAATGAATGCAGCTTTAATCGCATTTGAGTCTTGGAAAAGAGTAAAAGCAAGTACAAGAGCTGATGTATTATTTAAAACAGCTGCAATTATTCGTAAACGTAAATATGAATTTAGTGCGTTAATGACAAAAGAAGCAGGTAAACCATGGCCTGAAGCTGATGCTGATACAGCTGAAGCAATTGATTTCTTAGAATATTATGGACGTCAGATGATGGAATTAGAAAATGCTGATAAAAAGACTCTAAGCAGAAGAAATATCGAAAGAAATGAATACAAGTTTATTCCTCTTGGAGTAGCAGCGGTTATTACACCTTGGAACTTTCCTTTAGCTATTTTAGCTGGAATGACAAGTGCTGCTGTGGTTGGTGGAAATACAGTATTATTAAAACCAGCAATTACGACTCAAGTAATAGCTTATAAATTCATGGAAGTACTGCATGAAGCAGGTCTTCCAAAAGGTGTAGTTAACTTTATACCTGGTGATGGTCCAGAAATTGGAGAATACATGGTGAAACATATTAAAACTAGATTTATCTCTTTTACAGGAAGTAGAGCAGTTGGATGTTTGATTAATGAAAATGCTGCAAAAGTCAGAAAAGGACAAAAATGGCTAAAAAGAGTTATCGCTGAAATGGGTGGAAAAGACGCAATCGTGGTTGATAAAGATGCTGATTTAGAATTAGCAGCTGAATCAATTGTAAAAAGCTCATTTGGGTTCTCTGGACAAAAATGTAGTGCATGTTCACGTGCAATCATTCATGAAGATGTATATGATGAAGTTGTTAAAAAAATTATCAAACTTACGAATGAGCTTACAGTTGGAAATGTAACTGATTTTAATAATTTTACTGGTCCAGTTACCGATCAAAAAGCATTCGACAAAATAATGAATTATATTGAAGTTGGAAAGCTTGAAGGTAAACTTGTAGCAGGAGGAATTGGAGATGATTCAATTGGTTGGTTTATTCAACCAACAGTTTTCATTGATTGTGACCCTTTATCGAGAATTATGCAAGAAGAAGTCTTTGGACCATTCTTATCAATTACAAAAGTAAAATCTTTCGAAGAAGCTATTGAAGTAGCAAATAATACAGATTATGGATTAACTGGTGCAGTATTAACGAAAAATAGAGAACATCTTGAATATGCTAGAGAAAATTTCCATGTAGGAAATTTATACCTTAATCGTAAATGTACTGGTGCAATTGTTGGATATCAACCATTTGGTGGGTTCAACATGTCAGGGACAGACTCTAAAGCTGGTGGACCAGAGTATTTAGTATTACATATGCAGGCAAAAACAATATCAGAAATGTTATAAAAAAAGATGCGAAAACAACTTAAAAAAACTTAGTAAATTAGGACTTAAGGCAGATGATGGAGAGATGATTGAAGTAGTTTGTAATATGCAAATTGATTTTCTGACAAAAGAAAGAAAATATAAACAAGCATTTGAAGCTGCTCAAACACTTTTACATTACAATAAAAACGGCATTAAA
>CAYYOU010000027.1:0-9724 GCA_964473425.1 uncultured Candidatus Izemoplasmatales bacterium
GTTATTATACTTTACCTAGAGGTAATTTCATTAAAAGAGTATCTAAGTATTATAAAAAACATACTTTTAGTGGAAGAAGAACTAAAAGAGGTCTATATGTGTCAAAAGAAGGAAAAATAATAAACGCTGACTTAAACGCAGCGCTTAATATATTTAAAAAAGGTAACTCCAATACCGAAAGGTTAGGGTATAGTGGTGTGAATACACCAAAACGTACTTATCTATTTGGATAAGTTACGTTTGAATGGTAGATTTATCTACCTTTGTTCTATGGGTTTTTCTCAAACCATACTTTGAATGAGTATATCCTTATGATATAATATAGTAGAGAAGAGGTGAAGCATTGATTGATAATGATGAATTAAATAGAATTGCATTTACTGACGAATTGACTGGAAGAAGAAATAGAAATGGCCTTAACCATGACTACTTTGGAACTGATTTGCGAGGAATACATTTTATTTACGTTGATATTGATGATTTCAATAAGATGGTAGTAGTATTTGGTGAAGACGCTATAGATTACATGCTCAAATGTTTGGGAGAAACATTACTTAATTATTGTGGCAAGTCTGATGTGTACCGAGTAGGTGTAGATCAATTTTTAATGATTACTGATAGTCATATCAAGTGTGAACCAGATGGACTACATAAATTATTAAGACAACCAATTATTCATAGTAATATTCAAATACTGATTAATGCAAGTATTTGTGTAGTAGACTATGATGATTTACTTTGTGGTGACTTAACAGATATTATGAAGTTAATGCATTTTGCAATTGATGAATCAAAACAAACAAGCAGAAATGCTTTGATTTATGCAGATGAAGAATTAAAAAGAAGATTTTTAGAAAAAAGAGATGTGGAAAGAAGTATATATGATGCAGTTAAAAATGACTGTTTCTTTGCTAAATTTCATCCTTTTGTTGATACATTTCATAATGAAATAATTGGATTCGAAGCTGTTTCGAGATGGAGACAGAAACATAGAGTTTTAAAACCGGATAAGTATTTATTGATAACTGAATATACGGGACTAATTTATGATATTGAAATGAAAATGTTTGAAGAAGCTGTTCAATTTTATAGAGAGCTAAATGATGACAAATCAATTCGATTAAGCCAGAGGTTTAATGCTTCTTTAAACTTCTCTGCCTTTACCTTGAGAAAAGTAAGTATCAAAGATTTGAGTTTCATCCTAGATAAGTATAAAGTATTTCCTAAAAATATAATTATTGAAATAAAAGAATCTATTATTACCGATACTGATGTCTATAAGAAAATTATTGAACTGAGTGAAGCTGGGTTCCTAATTGCATTAGATGAATACTCAAATAATAACTCATCGCTTACATATTTAGTTGATCTAAAGGTTGACATATTAAAACTTGATGAGAGCCTTCTAGATAAAATTGATAATCATCAAGAGTATACAAGTATGCATTCAATATATAAGTTTATTGTTGATATTGGTAAGAAATTTAATCTCACTATTGTGTCTACTGGAATAAAGAAAAAGGAACACTTAAAATTAGTAAGAGATTTAGAAATTAACGTTGGTTCAGGAAGTTACTTCTCAAGAGCTGTAGGGAAAAAAGCGTTTATAAGTCTTCTTAATCCTAAAAAAAAGAAGGCAATTAAAGACAAATGATATATCTATTATCTATTGCTAGTGAAAGTATGAATTTATTTGAAATGTTACGTTCTAACGTTATTTTCAGTATTGCAGCCCTCATTTTACTTGGCATTACAGGTGGAAAATTAGTTGAAATAATTAAATTCCCAAAAGTAACAGGATATATATTAATAGGAATTTTAATTGGTCCTGGAGTTGCCGGTGTACTTACACATGAAATGCTTGATCATTTTATAATTATAAGACAGATGGCAATTGGATTTATAGGATATACAATTGGACTTGAATTAAAATTTGATAAATTAAGAAAAACCGGAAAACAAGTCACAATTATTACACTTTCTCAAGCATTATTAACAACAATTTTAGTAACTCTTGCGATAGTGTCATATTTAAGTGTTACAAATGGTGATTATGTTTGGACTTACGGTCTTATTTTAGGAGCTATTGCAACAGCAACTGCACCTGGGCCCATAGTTGCAGTTGTAAAAAACTTTAGAACCAAAGGACCAGTAACGGATGTTTTATTACCTCTAGTTGCATTAGATGATGCGATTGGAATTATGATTTTTGCAGTTATGCTATCAATCGGAGTATCTCTGCTTGGTGTATCTGATGGCACAAATATGGCCCATATGATTTGGGAACCTGTAAAAGAAATAGGATTATCACTTGGTATAGGATTGATTTTAGGATTAGTACTATATGGTTTAGCTAAAAAATTTAATAGAGATGATGATAAGATTCTATTAATGATAACTATCGGGATTGTTATTGCTGCTATTGGAATTGGGCAAGTAGTTCATGCATCAGCAATATTACTTCCAATGACTGTTGGAGTAGTGTTAACAAACATGATAGATGAACAATATGAAAAAAGGTTAACAAGAAATACAGATTTATTTAGTGCACCTATATTACTTGGATTCTTCACATTAGCCGGTGCAGAACTTGATTTACACGTTCTAAGGCTAATAGGATATATGGGAGTAATTTATTTAGTTGTACGAGTAATTGGAAAAGTACTAGGTGCACATTTCAGTGCGAAATGGGTAAAAGCACCACCTACAGTTGTGAAATATCTAGGATTTACACTAATACCTCAAGCAGGGGTTGCAATAGATATGGCATTAACTGCAGAGTTAAGATTTGCCTCCTTGCCGGGATTTGAAATTATTGGTTCTGAGATTATGACAATAGTTTTAGCAGCAACTGTTATTTACGAAGTTCTTGGATTGATTGTAGTTAAATCTGCATTAGGCAGAGCTGGAGAAATAGAAGCTGGTAAAGTTGGATGGGAAGCTACATAAATTAATTTAAAAGGTCTCTAAGGAGACCTTTTAAAGAGAAACTTTTTAATTTTTCTTGCAAATAGGTGGTTAAAAAGGGTAAAATATCTATCGACGCACATATAGTATATATATATATATGAAAGAAGGTGACAATAATGATTATCCAATTATTAAGTTCTGCTGAAACTACAACAACTTATGAGGCTTTATTGCTCCTTGCATTTATATTGATGCTAGGGTTGTTTGCTGGAAGATGGTTTGAGAAGTTAAGACTTCCACATATTACTGGTTATATTTCTATGGGAGTATTACTGGGTGTAATTCTTACTTTGTTTGGTATTGGTAATCTTATTGATAGTCTTGTTGTAATTTCCAGTGTTGCTTTAGGATTTATTGCTTATGGAATTGGAGCAGAATTGAGATTTAACAAACTTAAAAAAAGTGGAAAAGAAGTTGTTGTAATTACACTCATTCAGGCAATTATGGCATCACTATTTACACTAGCAGCACTATTAATCATCAAAGTACCTTTACCAATCGCTTTGGTTTTAGGAGCGATAGCAACAGCGACTGCTCCTGCACCAATTATGTTGTTGACTAGAAAATACCGTTCAAAAGGAGAACTTACTGATATTCTATTACCTTTAGTTGGGATGGATGATGCAGTAGGAATTGTATTATTTGGAATCATGCTATCAATTGCGATTTCGATTAAAGAAGGTGTTGGACTTTCAATCAAAGAAATGTTGCTTGCTCCTACCTTTGAACTAATGAATTCGTTAATAGTTGGGATTGCAGTTGGATTAATTGTTTCTGTTATTATTAATCACGTTAACTCTAAAGAATATGAAAGAGAAGAAATATTCTTAGGAATTTCGATATTTGCAGTTTTTGTAACAGTAGCTCTTGCCAATATGGGAATTCATTTTGGTGATTATCAGTTTCATTTATCACCAATACTTACACCAATGATTATGGGGATTACAATTACAAATAGTATTTCAAAGGTTCGATCACACGATATGTCAATAGTTGTTGAAAAATTCACGAGCCCTATTATGATAGTATTCTTTACTTTAGCAGGTGCAGAACTTATAGTTGCATTTGCAAGTCATCAAGATGCTAACTTTTTAGCTATTGCTGGTATTACTGGTGTTTATGTCTTATCTAGAGCTACGGGTAAAATTATGGGATCTTATTTAGGTGCAAGATTAATGCATTCTCACACAAATGTTAGAAAGTATCTTGGAATTTGTTTGCTTCCTCAAGCAGGAGTTGCACTTGGGATGGCTTATCAAGCGAGAACAGATTTTGGTGAAGAGGGAATTACTATTCTAATAGTTGTTTTAATAGCTACATTGGTTTATGAATTATTTGGACCAATTGGGGTTAAATATTCATTAACAAAATCAAATGAAGTAAACTTATAAAGAATCAGTTTTTTACTGATTCTTTTTTTTTGCTGTTTTTCTTGCAATATAACAGTTACAGGAGTAAAATATCAAACAGTTACTTAAAAAAGTAAACGGTTATTTTGAAAGAAGATGTTGTTATGAATTACGTTTTAGCAGTAGAAAGTTTAAATGCATATCATAGTATAGTTGTGCTTGGTGCGATAGTATTACTTGGGCTTTTTACAGGAAAATTAGTAGAAAAAATTAAAATTCCTTACATTACAGGATATATTGTGGCGGGATTATTTGTCGGTGGTCTTTTAGTTATTTTTGGCATAAAAGACATAATCCATAGTTTAGAAGTAGTTTCTGCTATTGGGCTTGGGTTTATTGCTTACGGAATTGGACGAGAATTAGTATTCTCTAGACTTAAGAAAACTGGAAAAGAAGTTATTGTAATTACAATAATGCAGGCAGTTGTAACAACAGCTATTGTTTCAGGTGGTTTGATTTTGCTTGGTGTTAGTCTTCCAGTTGCATTGATTTTCGGAGCTATCGCTACTGCGACAGAACCAGCTTCAATAATGTTGTTAACAAAGAAATTTAGAACTAAAGGACCTTTAACAAAAACACTTATACCTTTAGTTGGTTTAGATGATGCAGTTGGAATAGTTATCTTTGGTGTTTTGTTATCAATTGCAAAATCTCTTGAAAAGGGATTACATTTGAATTTTATTGCGATTGTTGAAGAACCGTTCTTTGAACTGCTATTTTCATTAGTAGTGGGTATAATTTTCGGACTTATTGTCGCATTAATAATTAAATACATAAATTCTAAAAGTGAAGAAAAATATGAAGCATTTCTTGTAGTAAGTGTTTTTGCCGTTCTAGTTACAGTTGGGATTTCTAAAATGGGATTACATATTGGTGATTTTCCAATACATATGTCTCCAATTCTAACCCCAATGATTACAGGAGTTACAGTTACAAACCTTATCTCAAGAGTACAAACTCATGATATGGAGTTGTCTGTGGATAAGTTTACACCTCCAATCTTGATTGCTTTCTTTACAATCGCTGGAGCTGAATTGGTAATTGCCTTCTTTGGAGAAGCAGACGTTGTTATTAACTTAGTACTTTATCTAGCACTTGGTTATATTGTACTTAGAATTATTGGAAAGATTTTTGGAGCATACTTAGGTGCGCGAGTAATGAAATCTGTAGATCCAATTAGAAAATACTTAGGTATTAGTTTATTACCTCAAGCAGGTGTTGCACTAGGAATGGCTTATCAAGCTAGAATTGATTTTGAGTCAGAAGGAGTAACAATCCTTATTGTCGTCTTAATAGCTACTTTATTCTATGCGTTAATTGGACCGGTAGGAGTAAAATACGCTTTAACTAAAGCAAATGAAATTGAAGTATAAAAAAATCAGTTATTAACTGATTTTTTTATATTTTATAGGAAATTCTAATATTTCTTGAGCATGATTATTATCAGTGCTACCAGGCAGTACTATATCTAGATAATTCATCTGAGTTCTTTTCTTTCTTTTCTTGTTTTTGGAACTGGATCAAATCCACCTTTTGAAAATGGATTACATCTTAGTATTCTCCAAACACTCAATAGAGATGCGTAAAAGATATTATGTTTTTGATATGCCTCTTTAGAATATGCACTACATGATGGATGATATCTACAAGTAGCATTAGTATTAACAGTTCTTTGTTGATATCCCTCGATTAATTTAATTATGAATTTTTTCAATTAACACACCTCCTTAATAAGATTTTAACAAAAGAACTGACAATCTACAAGAAAAGTGACTTTTGTTTAGACTTTTTAGTCTCATTGATTTATAATTGTTTTGTGGTGATTGTATGATAAATAAACTAAATATAGAGAAGTTTTATGATTACTTTGATTCGATAGCTAATTTACTTTTTAAAAATTATAAATTAAGTTATTTAGAGGGTATGAATGAGGCTTTTAATTTTTTACTTGATGATCAATTTGAAGGAGAGTATAGTCTAGAAGACACCGCTCTCATAAAAGAATATAAAAGAGACATAGTTGATGTTGCTTTTGAACATGAAGAAGTTAGAAAAAGTGTCCAGCTTGGTCTTTTAAAAGGATACAAACATGAATATTCATCTAATGCACTTATTACACCTGATACTATTGGGCTATTTATCGGGTATTTAGTAGAAAAATTATATAGTGATATCTCTTTAGAAAGTATAATGGATCCACTTATTGGAAGTGGTAATCTTGTATTTACTATTTTAAATCACTTAGAAAAGAAAGTTAAGATATTTGGAATTGATGATGACATATTAAAATGCAAAATATCGAGAAATGTCGCAGATCTCATGGAATATAATAGTGAGATGTTCTTCCAAGATACATTAACTTACTATGACCAAGGATTTGATTTATTAGTTACTGATTTACCTGTTAGTGAAGACAATAAGGATTATTTACCTTACAAAGTTATTAATCATCATCTTGATAGTTTAAATAAGGGTAAGTATTTTTTTGCAATCATAGAAAATGATTTCTTTGAAAAAGAAGATAGTAAAATATTTAAGAGTGAAATCGATAAGAAAGCATATATATTTGGTCTTATTAAATTAAGTGAAACATTATTTAAGAACAATCCAAAAAGCATTCTTATTTTAAGAAAGTTTGGGGATAATACGGAAAAACCTAAAGAATTCTTAATGGTTGATCTGCCAAGTTTTAACGATTTAGATAACTTAAATAATTCCATTTCACAAATTGATTTGTGGTTTGAAAAAAGAGGGGTAAAATAATATGAAGATAATAGCAGTTAACGCCGGTAGCTCATCATTAAAGTTTCAGTTACTTGAAATGCCAAGTGAAGATATTATAGCGAGTGGTGTAGTAGAGCGTATTGGGCTAAAAGATTCGATTTTTTCAATCAAACATAATGGTAAAAAAGATAAAGACACTTTAGATATTGAAACTCATAAAATAGCCGTTGATATGCTTCTTAACAAACTTGTAGAATTAAAGATAGTTAATTCTTTAGATGATATCGAAGGAATTGGACATAGAATAGTTCATGGTGGAGAAAAATTCACTGATTCAGTAATAATAGATGAAGAAGTAATTAACGCCATTGAAAGTGTTATTGATTTAGCGCCTCTGCATAATCCTGCGAATCTAACAGGAGTTAAAGCATTTAAAGCAACATTACCAAACATTCCTGCAGTAGCTGTTTTTGATACTGCATTCCACCAAACAATGAACCCAGTAGCGTATATGTATGCTGTTCCTTATGAATGGTATACTAAATATGGAGTAAGAAAATATGGATTCCATGGTACAAGTCACAAATATGTATCTCAAAGAGCGGCAATAATGTTAGGCAAAAAAATTGAAGATACAAAATTGATTGTTTGTCATATTGGTAATGGAGCGAGTTTATGTGCGGTTGATGGTGGAATTAGTGTTGATACATCAATGGGATTTACACCTCTTGCAGGCGTACCAATGGGAACTAGAAGTGGTGATATTGATCCAGCAATTGTACAGTTCATTTCACAAAAAGAAAATAAATCATTAGATGAAGTAATTGATGAATTAAATCATAAATCAGGGTATTTAGGTCTTAGTGGATTTTCAAGTGATTCAAGAGATTTATGGGAAGCAGCAAATAATGGAGATGCAAGAAGTATTTTAGCAGTTGAGAAGCAAGCTAAAACAATTGCAGACTACATCGGAGCTTACTATTTAACGCTTGGAGGTTGCGATGCTATTTGTTTTACTGCGGGAATCGGAGAGAATGCTGTTGATACAAGAAAACTTGTCGCAGACAAGATTAAAGCTTTAGGGACAGTGCTTGATGTTAAGAGAAACTTAATAAAAGGTGAAGAAGCAGTGATTTCAAAAAATAGATCTAGAATAAAATTATTACTTATTCCAACCAATGAAGAAGTAATGATTGCTAGAGATACTGTAAGATTAATTAAATAGATAAGTAAAAGACAGTTTAGATGAGTATTATTACTTTAGAGGAGGAATAATATGAAAATAGCTGTCTTTTTATTATGTTTAATTAGTTTTTTATTACCTATCACAAAAGTATATGCAGGAATTAATGATCGAACTTACTCATTTGATAATTTCAATATAATCGTTGATGATTATTTTGAAAATGGAGAAAAAGGGATTTCACTTGAAAAAACAGGTACTGATCCATTTTTTACTACAGTCTCAGTTGTGGACGAAACATACATTGTGAACGGGATTGTACAAATTAATGATAATTTCATTGTATTTGGTAGTGCTCATGTAACGGATAACCCAACCTATTATGATGCAATGTACCTTGTTCTTGATAGTGGTGGTACATTTATTAAGAAAGAAATAATTGATTATGGTGATTTAGAGGAATTACGTGGTGTATATTTAATTGATAATATCTTTGTTTTTCATACAATAAAATCACATGATGATGGAATTTCATTTGTAACTTTAGAGAATTACTTTACAACATATGACTTAAACTATAATTTTATTGATGAAATGAGTATTGGATCTGAAATAAAAAAAATATCTAGTGATAATAATTATGTTTATTTTAACTATGATAACGACCATTTAGTCGATGGAGCAATCAGGGATGACTTAACTATACTCTTTCCCAATGAGCTCATTGACATAGCAAATAATGAAGTGTTTATTGATAATGTAAATATAGAATTTTTAAATCAGGCCATTCTAAATGGGGAAACAATTTCAAATAGTATTTATATCGACTATCCAGGAAACTACAAACTTTTATATAATAATGCGGAGTATAACTTTATTGTTAAGCCAACAATTTCGGGAATTGAAGATAATATGATTTATACTAGTAGCGTTACTCCGTTAATTAGTGCAGGTAATATTTTGGTAAATAACGACGCATATATATCAGGGACTGAAATTGATGAACCAGGTAATTACGAACTAATAGTAAATGGAGTAAATGGATACATTGAAACATTTAACTTCACTATTACTTCTAACATGCAAGGAATAATTAATAACCATACATATTTAGAACCTTTAGAAGTCACATTTAACGGTGAAGGGTATCTAAATAATCAATTTGTGTCTTCTCCATTAGAAGTAAGCAATATTGGAGATTATATCTTAAAAATACGAGGAGAGAACAATTATTTGGAAACATATTACTTTAATATATCTGCAGATACAGATAAATTAAGTATTTTAGATTTTGTTCAAAGGTTTGATATTTACATATTAGTAATTGTCTTAATTAGTGGAGGAATAATCTTAAAGAAAAAGTAAATGAAAATTTACTTTTCCTTTTTATTTATTAGGAAATTCTATATCTCGAAACAAACATAAAAAGTATACTCTT
>CAYYOU010000028.1:0-9717 GCA_964473425.1 uncultured Candidatus Izemoplasmatales bacterium
GTTGAATATAAAATATAAAAAAAGTAGTGCAAAAAGAGAAAATTTGACACTACCTCAATAAAAAAGAGGTGATTAAATGTATGAATTAGCAATAATGGATGGATCCGTCTTTATTGATGGGAAATTTATTAAAAAGAATGTTTATATTAAAGATGGGTTAATATCTGCTATAACTGACAAACATCTAGATGCTACTGAATACTATATTGCAAAAAATAGATTAGTTATCCCAGGGATAATCGATCCTCATGTCCACTTTAATTTAGATCTAGGTAAAATTCATTCAGCTGATGATTTTTATAGTGGGAGTGTTACTGCGGCATATGGTGGAGTAACAACATTTATTGACTTCTTAGAACCAGTTTCAAATAGAAAAGACTTAATAAAAGCATTTAAAAAAAGACAAGTTGAAGCAAACAATAGTGTAATTGACTATAAATTTCACGCTACACTAAAAAATCCGAAAGGTAATTTAGATGAAATAACTGATGAGATGAAAAAATCAGGAATTACTTCTGTTAAACTTTTTACAACTTATTCAGATTCTAATCGTAGAACCTTTGACGCAGAAATAAGAAAACTATTAAAGTTGTCTGTTGAAAAAGATTTTTTAATTCTCGCACATATTGAAAATGATGATTTAATCAATTTAAATCCTTTATTTAAAATAAAAGACTTACTCAAAAGTAGAAGCACGGTTAGTGAAACTACAGAAGCCTTAAAACTTGCAAGATTTGCAAAGGAAACAGGAGGTCATCTGTATATGGTTCATTTAAGCAGTGGCTTAACTTTACAAAATTTAGTAAAAGATTTTGGGGATATTTTGGGAGTTAATTTCTATATTGAAAGTTGTCCTCACTATTTTAGTTTAAGTGCTGATTTATTGGATAGAGATGATGGTTATTTATATACACTTGCACCACCACTTAGACCACGTGAAGAAGCTGAATTATTAAATAAACTAATCGATCATGTAAATACTATAGGGACTGATCATTGTCCATTTTATATGGAAGAGAAAAATAAAAAGTTTTTGAAAGATTTACCTCTAGGTATAGGCTCTATCGAGCATTCATTTAATATTATGTATAGTTTATTCCAAGATAAAATTATTGATAAAATGACTAAAAACGTTGCTAAAATACACAACTTGTATCCTCAAAAAGGAGTGATTCAAGTTGGAAGTGATGCGGATATGTTTATTTATGATAAAACTGTTGAATCAAAAATCTCTGATGATCACTCTTCTTGTGATTACTCAGTCTATAAAGACAAATTAGTTCTTGGAAAAGTTGAATCAACAATTTCAAGAGGTAAATTCATTGTTAAGAAAAGCAAATTTATTGGCGGACACGGAGAATTCTTAAATTAGGAGATGAAACTGAATGAGAAAAGTTATAATCAATGCGACAACATACGATTTTGCAACATTAAAGAAAAACCAGTATATTATATTTGATACTACAATTATTGAAACCGGGGATATGAAAGACATGACATATGACAATCTTGAAACAATCGATGCCAGTGGTAGGGTTGTTATGCCTGGTCTTGTGAACGGACATGCTCATATTTATTCAACATTTTCACGTGGATTAGGAGTGCCTTATAATCCCGCAAACTTCTTGGAAATTCTAGAACAATTGTGGTGGCGAGTAGATCATCATATTAATAACGAGGTAAGTTATTACAGTGCTTTGGTTAGCGGTGTTGAATTCTTGAAAAATGGTATTACAACGGTAATCGATCATCATGCTTCAGGAACTGATATCTTAGGCTCTTTAGAAGCTTTAAGAAAAGGTTTGACGGATGAGGCAAAAGTTAGAAGTGTCTTATGTTTCGAAACAAGTGATCGTTTTAATGTTGAGAAATCTATTAAAGAGAATATTGATTACTATAACAATAATCAAACGGATGTAGCACGAGGATTATTTGGGCTTCATGCCGCGTTCACTTTGAGTGACAAGACTTTGAAAAAGATTGGTGAGAGAAACGTTGCACCAATACATATTCACGTTGATGAATCAAAATACGATACGGAGTATTGTATGAAACACTATGGTAAAACACCGATTAAACGACTTGATCAATTTGGCTTGATAAAAGAGAATTCTTTATTGGCACATTGTTTATTCGTCGAAGGTGAGGATTTAGATACTATCAAAGCAAGAAAAGCGAAGGTTGTTTTTAACACTACATCCAACATGAATAATGGGGTAGGATTACCTAATTATCATAAATTTAACGATAAAGGGATTGACGTAATAATTGGTAATGATGGAATATCTTCATCAATGGCCTATGAATATCTGAATATTTTCTTTACGCAACATTTGAATGACTTAGATGTAAGAAAATTCGGCTTTGGTGATTTAATAAAAATGATTGATAATACATACGACTATGCTTCTTCATTGCTTGGAGTTAAGTTAGGAAAAATCGAAGTTGGTTACGAAGCTGATTTAAGTATTCTTGAATATACACCATTTACAGAAATCAATAATGATAATGCATTAGGTCATTTACTGTTTGGATTATTCCATAACTTTAAGCCAGAAACAGTATTTATAAGAGGAGAAGTAGTATTAAGTAAATATAAAGTAAGTAAGGATTTAGAACATAAATATAGTAAGGCTCTTAAGGTTTCTAAACAGTTTTGGAGTGAAGTTCTTAAAGGAGAAAATTATGAGTTTAAAAATAAGTTTTAACCATTTTATAACAAGTAGACATAATAGAGTAGGTGAAGAACAATGAGTGCAGAAATGAGACCAATCCAATTTAGCAAACTAATTAATTGGATGAAAAAAGAATATCAAAATGAGCAATCTATTTTTGGCATTCATGTGAATAAATTTTATAAGAATACATCTGGTAAAACGATTGAGATGTTTGGCGATAAAATTAGTTCGCCAATTGGTCCAGCAGCAGGACCAAATTCTCAGTTAGCTCAGAATATCATCGCTGCCTATTTAGCTGGAGCTAGATTTATGGAATTAAAGACAGTGCAAATTATGGATGGTGAAGAACTAGCTGCATGTATTCCGCGTCCTTGTATTAATGTTGAAGATGAGGGTTATAATGTTGAGTGGTCGACAGAATTAAAAGTTGTTGAAGCTCGTGATGAATATGTTAAAGCTTGGTTTGCAATTCATGTAGTGGCAAAAGAATTAGGTATTTCTGATATAAGAGATTTTATCTTCAATATATCAGTAGGATATACATTAGAAGGAATTAAAACACCAAAAATTGATTCTTTTATCAATGACATGATTGATGCGTCTAGCACTACAATGTGGAATGAATGTAAACAATACTTATTAGAAAATATTGATATTTTTGACAATGTTACAGTCAAAGATATTGAAAATATAGAGAGATCTATTTCTCCAAGTATTACAATATCAACTATGCATGGTTGCCCTCCTGAGGAAATAAATTCAATTGTTGAACATCTAGTTACAGTAAAAGGAATGCACACTTATGTGAAGTGTAATCCGACGTTACTAGGATATGAGTATGTTCGAAATATCATGGATCAATTCGGGTATGATTATTTATCATTTGATGATCATCATTTCAACGATGATTTGCAATGGAAAGATGCCATCCCAATGTTTACACGTCTACAGAAATTAGCAAAAGAAAAAGGATTGGTTTTTGGGTTGAAATTATCAAATACTCTTCCTGTACTAATTAAAAACTTAGAACTTCCTGGTGAGGAAATGTATATGTCAGGACGTGCGCTGTTCCCACTTAGTATCAGTTTAGCGCAGAAACTGGCAAAAGCTTTTAAAGGTGAAATGCCGTTATCTTATTCTGGTGGTGCTGATGCTTTAAATATCAAAACTATTTTTGAAACAGGGATTCGTCCAGTCACAGTATGTACTACAATCCTTAAGCCTGGGGGATATGAAAGAATCAAACAAATGTCTGAAATCTGTGAACCACTATTAAATGGTGGATTCAAAAAGATAAGTGTTGATAAACTTACTACAATTGTTAAAGGTCTACCGAACTATAAATATAACCAAAAGGATATTCGTGAAATTGGATCAAGAAAATCTGGTTCTTTATTACCATTATTTGATTGTTTTAAATCACCATGTAATTCAAGTGATATAGGGTGTCCGATAGAACAACAAATTCCCGAATATTTAAAACTAGTTTCCGAAGAAAAGTATAATGAAGCATTTGATGTGATTGCTATTGATAATGCAGCACCGGCAATTACCGGTACTATTTGTGATCATCAGTGTCAAAGTGTATGTACTAGAGTAGATTATGATGAATCACTATCTATCCGAGATGTTAAGAAAGTAGCAGTTTTGGCTGCTCAGGATGATTTTATAGAAGAAACAGAAATCAAGAACCTTAGAACTGCAAAAAAAGTAGCAGTTATCGGGGCAGGGGTTGGTGGAACTTCAACCGCTTTATTCTTGCGACGCAATGGTGTACACGTTGATGTTTTTGAAAAACGTGATAAACCAATGGGTGTAGTGACGTACTTGATTCCTGATTTCAGAATTCCTACGGAAATGATTGAAAGAGATTATAATTTAGCCGTGTCTGCTGGTGTTAATTTCCATTTTGGTGTAGATGCTGATTTTGATATCAATGAACTAAAAAAAGATTATGATTATGTTGTAATTGCAATTGGATCTTGGTTAAAAGGATTTAACCCATTAACAACTGGTAGAGAGCTAGCTCATGAGGCTCTAGACTTTTTAGAAAAATCTAAAAAAAGTAATTTATCATTGAATCTTGGGAAGAATGTTGTAGTTGTTGGTGGTGGGGATGTATCAATGGATTGCGCTAGAAGTGCAATACGTACAGCTGGTGTTGAAAATGTAACATTGATTTATCGTCGAGTTAGAAAAGTTATGCCAGCTACTTTTGAAGAATTTAGTTTAGCTACCGAAGATGGTGTAGTTATTAAGTTCTTAACATCACCGGTTGAATTTGATGGAAAAACTTTAACCTGTGTAAAAAATAAATTGATTAATAATAAAGCTTTGTCAACAGGAGAAACATTTGAAATGGAATGTGATTCCATTATTAACGCTATTGGAACCAAAGTAGATAAAACTGGTTATGAAAGAAATAATATCGCATTAAATGACTGGGGTTATCCAATAATTAATGAAAAAAACGAAACTTCAGTAGAAAATGTATATGTTGCTGGTGATGGTAAAGCAGGAGGTAAAACAATTGTTAAAGCTGTTGCAGATGCTAAACTAGTTGCAATCGATATCTTGAATAAATTAGAACTAAGTAATGATTTTGTTAAAGCAATCGTCCTTGAAAATCAAGCTACATTATATGATAAAAAAGGTACTTTGAAAGAAAGAATGGAAGCAAAACTTGATGGATTACGTTGTTTAACATGTGATCAAGTTTGTGATATATGTGCAGATGTCTGCCCTAATAGAGCAAATATAAGCATTCATATTGAGTCTGAATTATTCGGCCAAAAACAGCAAATTATTCATATTGATGGAATGTGTAATGAATGTGGTAATTGCGCTACTTTCTGTCCACATAGTGGTAGGCCATATAAGGATAAAATCACATTATTTTGGACCGAACATGATTTTGTTGATTCAACTAACATTGGATTCCTCCCTTTAAGCGAAAACCAATTTAAGGTTCGCGATGAAAAAGGGAATGTATTTAATTACACAATTGGGGATAAGACAGTCTCTAAAGAAGTTGCAACAATTATTGACATTGTTGTCAATGAACATTCATATTTGATGATGTAAGGTTCTATAAAGCAATTTATAAGGAGGTAGAATTTATGAAAGATATTAGTTCATCAGTTAATAAGGTTGACAGTGTTATTAAAATGTCAGGTGAAGCAAAATATGTAAGTGATATTAAAATTGATGGAATGCTTTATGCTAAAACTGTCAGAAGTGAACATGCAAAAGCAGTAATTAAAAATATATCATTACCTGAATTACCAGAAGGTTATTATTTTGTTGATCATACCGATATACCTGGAAAAAACTTTGTCAAAATAATTTTTGAAGATATGCCAGTATTTGCAGTTGATGAAGTCAACTATTATGGAGAACCTATAATGCTAGTTGTTGGCGAGGACAAGAATGTAATTACTGACATTATTTCTAAGATTGAAATAACATATGATGTGAAAACACCATTGTTTGAAAATACAAATAGTGCAATTGATTACCATTTTAAAAAAGGTGATTCAAAAGCAGCCTTTAAAAATGCAAAAAAAATAATATCACATGATTATCATACTGGATATCAAGAACAGTTATACATCGAACCACAAGGGATGATTGGATACATTGAAGGAAAAAAAGTTACTTTAATAGGATCAATACAATGTCCTTATTATGTTAAGAATGCTGTCATATCAATTCTTGAGTCAGAAGACAATGAAGTAAGAGTTCAACAAGCAGTTGTTGGTGGAGCATTTGGTGGAAAAGAAGAATTCCCATCGCTAATGGCTTGCCAGTTAGCAGTTGCTTTAAGAAAAATAAAAAAACCAATTAAGCTGATATATGAAAGAGAAGAAGATATGGAAGTAACTACTAAGAGACATCCATCTTGGATTCATATGGAAGCTGCAATTGATGAAAATAATGGGATTTCAGGATTAACTGCTGAAGTTGCAATCGATGCTGGAGCAAATATTGGATTAAGTGGAGTTGTATTGTCAAGAGCATTAATTGCATCTACAGGTGCTTATACAATTGATAACATTGAAGTAAGGGGAGACGTATTTCTTACTAATACTGTGCCAAATGGAGCTTTCAGAGGTTTTGGTGCACCACAAATGTTGTTTGCAGTAGAGATGTTTATGCAACATATTGCAAAAGAGATTGGAGAAGATCCTTTAGAGTTAAGATTAAAGTATTTAGCAAAACAAGGAGATCCAACTTCTACACAAGGAGAATATAGAGATCCAATAATTATGAATGATATGATTCAAAAAGCTATGGAAATGTCTAACTATAAATCCAAAGTAAAAGAATATGAGAATCAAGGTGTTTCAAAAGGAATTGGTATGAGTTGGTTCTTACATGGCTGTGGCTTCACTGGAAGTGGAGAAGCAAATCATATAAAAGCATTAGTAAAACTTGAAAAAGATGAACTAGATCAAGTAACTATTTTAATAGCAGCAGTGGACATGGGACAAGGAGTTCAAACTACAATGAAAAAAATTGTATCACAAATTCTAGATATTCCACTTGACCAAGTTATATATAATAAACCTGATACTGATTTTGTACCTGATAGTGGACCAACGGTCGCTTCAAGAACTATCATGGTCGTTGGTGGACTTGTGGCTAGAGCGGCTAGACAACTTAAAGATAAATGGGTTCCTGGAGAAAAGTTACTAGTATCAGAAAGATATAAACAACCTGACTACATAAAATGGGATGAAGATAAATTTATTGGAGATGCATACCCTGCATATTCTTGGGGAGTAAACATCGTTGAAGTTGAAGTATGTCCTGTGACATATCAAGTTACTTTAAAAGGTATCTGGAGTGTATATGACGTTGGTAAAGCAATTGATGAAAGAATAATAATGGGCCAAGCTGATGGAGGTATCTTACAAGGTGTAGGATACGGGTATCTTGAAGTTATGAATCATGAAAATGGAAGAATAAAACATAAAAACGTAACTGATTATATAATTCCAACAACAGGAGATACTCCTCCTATGGAAACATTTTTAATGGATAATCCTTACCCCTTAGGACCGTATGGTGCTAAAGGAGCTGGAGAGCTAACGCTTGTTGGTGGAGCACCAGCTGTTGCACTTGCTATTGAAAATGCAATTAATAAAAAAGTCAAAAAAATACCAGTTACACCTGAATATATTATGGAGTTGATGAAAAATGGCTAGTATAAAATTCAATTTAAATAATAAAGAAACAGTAATAGAAGAAAGTCCTACTGCAAGACTGTTAGACATCTTAAGAGACAAATATAATTTCGTAGGTGTTAAAGAAGGTTGTGGAGAGGGTGAATGTGGAGCTTGTGCTGTCTTAATGGATGGTAAAATAGTTAATTCATGTATTGTTCCTCTAGGGACAGTAGAAGGAAAAAGTATTATAACGATTGAAGAGTTTAGCAAATCAAAAAGACATAAAATCCTACAAGAATCATTTGAAGAAGAAGGCGCAGTTCAGTGTGGATTTTGCACTCCTGGAATGCTGATAGCTTCTGAGTCGCTTTTAAATCAAAATCCCCATCCTACTGATGAAGAAATTAAAATTGGATTGTCTGGAAATCTATGTAGATGTACAGGTTATAACATGATAATTAAAGCGGTAAAAAGTGCAGCTAAAAAAGGAGATGGACTTTGGTGAAAAATCTAATACCTAAGACGTACCTTGAAACGTTAGAACTTTTGAGTTCTGGTGATTACAGATTACTTGCAGGCGGAACTGATTTAATGATTCAAAGAAGAAGTTGGAGTAACATGCTCCCAAAATTTAGAAAATCAACATTACTAATATTTAACTTACAAGAAATGAAATATATGTTTGAAGAGGATGATTTCTTGCACATTGGTGCAGGTACATCATTGGAAGATATTAAAGATAATGATTTAACACCCGAGTTGCTCGTTGAAGCAATAAATATAATGGCATCACCTGCCATCAGAAATATGGCGACTCTTGGAGGGAACATTGGAAATGCTTCACCGGCAGGAGATTCTTTGCCAGTATTATATGTTCTCAATGCTCTTATCGTACTTGAGAGTATAGAGGCAATTAGAGAAGTGCCAATCAGTGATTTCATTGTTGGTCCAGGTAGAAAAAGTATTAAATCAAATGAGATAATAAAAGAAATTAGAATCCCTATAAAACAATTTACTCAAACAAAATTTGAGAAAGTTGGAGGAAGAAAAGCAGATGCTATATCAAAGATATCTTTTGCAGGAGCAGTAGAAATTAATAATAATATCATTCAAGATTTTAGAGTTTCATTTGGGGCTGTTGGTCCAACTGTAGTCAGAAAGAAAAGTCTTGAAAATGAGATTATTGGTCAAACATTGGCAGAGGCAAAGTTAGATGTAGAAAATATATTGAAAAGTTATGAACCATTTATAACACCAATTAATGATCAAAGATCGAATAAAGAATATCGCAAAGAAGTTGCATTGAATATCTTAGAAAGCTTTATACTGACGTTATAAAGCTAGGAAGAGAGGAAATCTATGAACACAGTTAAACTTGTCGAAGTAGCAAGAGGTGATACTCAAGCTGATTTAGTTTTAAAAAATTGCAACATAATCAATGTTTTCACAAGTAAAATTGAACATGCTGATATTGCAATTACTGATGGAATAATTGTTGGAATTGGACAATACAAAGGAAAAGAAGAAATCGATATAAAAAATCGATTTGTTGCTCCTGGATTTATTGATGGACATGTCCACATAGAATCCTCAATGTTAACTCCGCCTCAATTTGCAAAAATCATTGTGCCATCAGGTACAACAACAATTATCGCTGATCCTCACGAAATCGCAAATGTAAGCGGAGTTGAAGGAATAAAATATATGATTTTTTCAAGTATATTTGGTCCTTTAAACGTAAAAATCATGATACCATCATGTGTACCAGCTACTTCATTTGAAACTAGTGGAGCAGTGATATCATCTGTTGATATAGACCATTTCAAAAATAACAAAGGAGTTTTAGGACTTGGAGAAGTTATGAATTA
>CAYYOU010000029.1:0-9524 GCA_964473425.1 uncultured Candidatus Izemoplasmatales bacterium
ATTAGACTTTAAAATAGTTAAATCCACGTTAAAAAGTGTAATATGTTTCACTTTTCAGGGTTTTATTGCCTTGGAAAAGTCTATTTATAGATATTGGAGGTCCCGAGCGGATTTGAACCGCTGTTCACGGAGTTGCAGTCCAATTCTAATGAGATGTATATCTTAAATTCAAAAATTAAAATTCTGAATGATTATGGTTGTGCACTATGCGAAAACAACTGGAAATTAGAAGAAAACCACATAAATTTATACCAGTTTTGATTGTAGAAAGTCTGTTACAAAATGACAAATATCTTTTATTGTTTCACTAGTCCAATTATCTTCGTTTTCAAGTTCCTTAATATATTTTTTGTCTTGTAAAGTTTTGATGATCACGTTTATTGCTAATTTTCTTGATTTATAAGGTCCCTTCAGTACTAACTTGTTGTCGAATATGGTTTTAATACTAGCAATTTCAAAGTCTAAATATTTAATTCTCCAATAAACATCAAATAGATCACGATACCTTACATTATCAACACCATACAATGCAAAAGTTGATAGTTTTTCAACAATGCTTAAGTTATTTGAATCAATTAGAATGTCTACCTGTAACTTTTCAAACCTTATTTCATATGCTCTAGTTTCTGGTAAAGATACTTTATCTAAATGAACTCCTATATCAACAGAAAGTTTATACTTTGTTTTATCTTTATCTATAAATAATAGCTTTACCCTTCTACCATTATAGCCTTTATGACTTAATTCTTCGCTACTTTCTATATCAATTACTATATTACTATATTTTTTTGATTCATTGAGTTCAAAAACAAACTGTGTAGTACCTTCAATAGAAATCGGATATTTAATAAAGTCAATATCAATGTCTTTTGTATACCCTCTTTTACCTCGAGTAAGTTTATACATAACAATTCCATCCTTGAAAATAATTTTATCATGAAAAAATTCTGTATTTGATAGTTTCGAAATGAAGATATCTTGGCACACCTTTTGTTTAATTCTTTCTGGATTATCACCTTTTCTAAATACTCTTTTGTATAAAAACTCTAAGTTGTTATTCACTATTGTATCTCCTTCCTAAATCTTTCTTGCAGCATTTTTTGTTCTTTAAAAAGTTTACAGTATTTATGATATCTAATAAAATTAAAATCCTCATATATATTCTTACGATAATAGTTTATAACATCTTTGTATAGAGTTCTTGATATTCTATTAGACATCCTGAATAGCTCAATTAACAGCCTTTCTTTATCATATGCCTTTATTTTATAATTATTGTGTCCATATGAGATTACTCCAATGTCACGAGTACGTTCAACCTGTCTTGTCTGAACGATATTACCATCTTTTATCGTTCGGCTTCCTCTAGGAGTTACGAGATGGTATTTTTTAACGAATTGGTCTGTCATACCATATATTGAAAACATCGTATTCAATGTAAATATACCATTAGGGTATCTAATTGAATACACCTCTAACATATCATAATACTCGTCTGTAGAATATATTCCTCTTTCCACTCTAATAATTTTGTTATTCTTTTGTTCGTTTGAGAGTGTAGTCCTACTTCTATCCTTGGTTGTTAATAATTTGCTATTCATAATATCACCTTCAAATATATTTTAACATTTGTCTATCATATTGTCAACATATGATAGACAAATGCAATATATATAAAGTGTTAACTTATTCTGTGAATAATGTATTGTTTTTAAAAATCTCAAATTCCTTTATAAAATCGACGTTTTGGATATAGAGCAGAAAAAAAGACGTTAAAACGTCTTCTTGTTTACTTAATGGAGGTCCCGAGCGGATTTGAACCGCTGATCACGGAGTTGCAGTCCAATTCTAATCAAACGTATAACATTATTCTCCTTTTCATGCGCTCTTGTGTTTCTAGTTGTGCACTATGCAAAAACAACTGGAATTTGGAAGAAAAACACAATGAAAATTTATATTAAGAACGTGCTGCTCCGTTGCTTTCACTATTATATCGCTTATTATCTTTTCTTTTGTCATGCTCTTAGAAAACAAATCTTGCAATAGTTTAAGTTTTCCCTTCAATAATCCTTGTTTTCCAATCGTTCATAAGAGTCTAATGCTTTTACGATATATACCATCTCTTTAAAAGGGGTAAAGCACTCATCTTTTCTATATCCCTGTATTGTATATTAAGTAGTATATCTTACATAGATATCTAGTGGAGCTATTTTTAGAATATTAAGTGTTAACTATGTGGATTGTGATTATTCTATAGTTCACATCACCGGTAACATAGATTATCGGTTATAAAATGCATGAAAAAAGCGACTAATCTGAAATTAGTCGCCTATTCTAGTATTCTTTTATTTTATTAGGTAGTATATTTATATCTGAAATTGCTCTTACTGTATTCATACACACTCCATATTCGACTGGTATGTGTATGAATGTTGATGTAACTGCATTATAGTCTTCCTTAAACGAATTGCTTGAAACAATATCTTCTAGTACCTCTTGTGGATTCATTCCTGGTTGACATGATACATTTTGAGTACCGAATAATTGTCGATCCTTTACCACTTCATCTATAATACTTGTCATAATCTTCTTATCCATCAAATTACTCGTCCAGATCTTATGTATATCATATATGTGTCTTGAGTATCTAAAGTATTTCTTTTGAAGATGATAATCACATATTGCGAACAATTTATCAACAAAGGTTCTTTCTATTGTTTGTATAGGCATTGTAAATGGTGTTAATTCATACAATTCAACTAAATCAGGCCTACTATTCCTTAATAAATATTTTGTTATGTAATTGCTTATTCCCATTTCCTTTATCGGGTATGGTCTGTATACAACTATCGTCTCTACAATAATATATGGCACTGTATTTTCATCTGGTTTAAATATATTATTATACTCTACATTGTATTCATTATGGTCTCTTCTTGATCGTACTTCATCAGGATTTAACAATCCCATTCCTAAAGATTTTATAATCTCAATAATATTCTTTTTCAGTATTCTTCTTTCACCATTTGTAATTTTTTCTGTATTAAACTTTACAGCCAAATCAATATCTTCTGAAAAGCGATCAATTACATCGTAACATTTTGATAATGATGTACCACCTTTAAATACAATTTGGATATTTGATTCTATTTTCTGTAGTTCTTTTAGGAACAATGAAACATAGTAATCTTTTTCAACCTGAAAATTACCTAACCCGTAATCGTCAGCTACTGCTTGCACAATTTGCTTGAATTCTTCTTTATTCTTGTGTAATTGCATTTGCCCCTCCTATTTTATAGAATTTCACTTGAGCTTCCAGTGGATATTTTGAAACAGTTGATTCTACATCATTATCCTTAAGCTTTACGGTGCTTAAATGCTTTAATATTTTATCTGTTGCTTTTTTTAAGTCATATTCGCTATATTTATTAAAATCATTCAACAAATCCAATACCTGTAGTAACCTATAGTTTTCGTCAGTAACCTCTACTCTTGGTGCATTAATAATCAAGAGATTATTTTTAAGTTTTGTCATCCTCTTTTTATTTGATACATTGTTAGAATAGATTGTATTGACACTGGCTGTTTGTGATGTTAAACCGATTTGATTCGAAAAATTAATCCCACTATTATAACCAATTCTATTACCTTGTTCATTTCGAATATACTTGTTTTCAATAATGTCTGAAACATAAACAGTAGCCTTACCTAAAACACTCTCCTTATTAGGTAAAGCATAGACTCCGCTATTTACTTTCTCTAGTATTCCTGATTCGCTAAATCTTTTAAATAGAGACCTTATAGTCCCTTCACTTGTCTTGGGAAAAGCTTTGTAAATATCCTTTACAAATATTGGAGTTGTTTTATCATAATTTAACTGAATATAATCAAGTATAATATCTCTTTTCTTTTCTTTCTTCATGTTATCACCACACTTCTTTTCAAGTATAGTATAGCATAAATCAATCAAAATGCAACGGTTTTTCTACAAGTTAAAGAATTACCGTTGCATTTTTATAACATTTTTCCTGAAACATATGGAAATGTCGTTGCATTTTCATTCTAACAACAAATACTTTAATTCATATGCACTTAACGTCTATTAACACTAAAATTAGATTCATTACTCAAAACTTAAAAAAATTTGATACAGATGAGAGCATATATTTCAATACATTGATAAAACCACTTCCAAAGCAACGGACTACACAAGCCATATAAAAAACAAGGACAAAAAATATGTCCTTGTTGTCCTCTTTATGGAGGTCCCGAGCGGATTTGAACCGCTGATCACGGAGTTGCAGTCCATTGCCTTAGCCACTTGGCTACGGGACCATGGATACCATTAAATATTATAATGGTATCTGTATTTAAAAGCAAGTATTTTAGCATATAATAAAACATATTTAATTAACATCAAGAATATAGTATAATTATAGAAAAGAGTAAGAGGAGAGATAGCATGAATATAGATATAATCTTATCATTTACAGCTAATATTTTGCTTTTACTTGGCCTTACAGTTACTTATTCTCTTTTTCCTCTAAAAACTAAAATTGGGAATACAGGTAGAAGCATAATTATGGGGATTTTGATAGCGTTTATCGGGGTAACAATTATGTCAACTCCATATGAACTCTCTCCAGGAATTATGTTTGATGCTAGAGCTGTAGTTATTTCTATAACTGGTATGTTTATCGGTTTTATTCCGACAGCTATTGCTGGCGCGGCTATGATAGTTTACAGATTGTATATTGGAGGGTCTGGAGCATATGTAGGAGTTGCTTGGGTAGTATTTGCTGCTACAATTGGTTTACTCTGGAGACATTTTAGATTAAAGAATCCTCGATTTGACAAATATAAAATTACATGGATTGAGTTATATTTAGTTTCCTTATTTGTTCAAATTATAATGATTGCACTACTTCTATTCCTACCAGAAAATAGAATGTATGTTTTAAGACAAGTATCATTCATACTGATTACTATTTATCCTATTGGAGGATTAATTATTTCACAATTTATGTTATCACAAAGACTTCGATTCTTTAAAAATAATGAAACAGTTGAATCTGAAGTCCAATACCGAGGATTGTTCAAAATGAGCAAAACAATGATGTTCTTGTTAGATTCTAAAACAGGGCAAATAGTAGATGCAAATGATGCAACTTTGGAAAAGTATGGTTATACTCTTGAAGAAATTAAAGAAATCAATATAAAAGACATAAATACTCTATCAAATGAAGAAACTCAAGCAGAACTTGATAAAGCAAGAAATGAAGAGACAAACTACTTTGAGTTCAAACATATCTTAAAAAACGGAGATATAATAGATGTAGAAGTTCATTCAGGTCCAGTAGAACTCAATGGGGAACAATATATTCTTACATCTGTTTTTGATATGACAGAGTTAATGAAAAAGGAAAGAAAATTTAGAGATGTTGATGAAAAATTGAAAGCTACTTTGTTAAGCGTTGGAGAAGGTATAATTGTTACTGATAAATCTTCTAGAATAACTCTTATTAATGAAAAAGCTATGGATATTTTAAACAATAAAATAGATCCTACTGGAAAAAGAATTTTTGATGTGTTCGAAATTCAATCTACAAGTCAAGATTGCTCATTTAAAGATATATTTATAAATTGTTTGGAAAATAGAGTTTCGTTTAAAAGTGATGATACTTTTAAATTGATAAAAGAAGACCAACTGAAAAACACTTCAATTCATTTCAATATTTCTCCAATTAACTTTGAAGAAGATAAAAATCATGGAGCTATTTTAGTAATCCGTGACGTTACTTTAGAAAAAGCTGATAAAGATCAAATAAGGTTTATCAGTCATCATGATTACTTAACTTCACTATATAATAGACTGTTTTTCGAAGAACAATTGACTAGGTTAAACACAAGTAGGCAACTTCCTTTAACCATAATTTTGGGAGATGTGAACGGTCTTAAATTACTTAATGATACTTTCAGTCATTTTGATGGAGACAATCTTTTAGTAGAGGTTGGTAAGATTTTGAAGAAAGCCACAAGATCAGAAGATATCGTTGCTAGATGGGGTGGAGATGAATTTGCTATCTTGTTACCTCAAACCTCATTTGAAGATGCAATGACTGTTTATAAAAGAATTAAAGACTTATGTGAAAAATCTATGTACAAACCAATTGCTCCAAGTATTTCCCTTGGATGTGCTACTAAGACAAATGAATCAGAAGATATATTCGAAGTCTTAAAAATTGCAGAAGAGAGAATGTATAAAGAGAAACTTCAAGAAGGATCAAGTATGAGAGATAGTTTAATCACTTCTTTGGAAAGCACTCTGCATAAAAAATCCAATGAGTCAATTAAAAATAGAAAAATAAAAATGGAGTTGTCATCTAAGTTTGCAGATAAACTAGAGTTAAATCAAGACAATTCTAAAACACTTGCCTTAATAACCAGACTACATGACATTGGTAAAATATCCATTGATAACGATATATTAAGAAAACCAGAAGAATTGAATGAAGAAGAATGGGAGAAGATTAGACAAAATCCCGAAGTTGGTAGTAGAATTGCTAAATCAATTCCAGAACTACAACATCTCTCAGAGGTTATACTATATCAACATGAACATTATGATGGAACTGGATATCCAAGCAAACTAATCGGAAAAAATATACCATTTCTTGCAAGAGTCATCACAATTGTAGATGCCTATGAAATAATGATAAATGGTAGAGTCTACAAGGATCCTATTAGCCATGAAGAAGCTATAAAAGAGCTACTTAAAAAATCAGGAAAAAAATTTGATCCTGATTTAGTAAAGAAATTCATCTCTATGTTTTAAAAGAGCACATAAGTGTTCTTTTTTATACAAAAAAAAGTTAAAACTATAAAGTTTCAACTTTTAAATTTCAGTGGTCGGGAAGACAGGATTTGAACCTGCGACCTCTTGGTCCCAAACCAAGCACTCTACCAAGCTAAGCTACTTCCCGAAATTTTATGGCACGCCCAAGAGGATTCGAACCCCCAGCCTCTTGATCCGTAGTCAAACGCTCTATCCAGTTGAGCTATGGGCGCACATTTATGGCGGTCCCGACGAGAATCGAACTCGCGATCTCCTGAGTGACAGTCAGGCATGTTAACCGCTACACCACGGGACCATTAATTGGGCAGCAAATAAATTATAACACAACCAAATATCTAATACAACAATTTTTTAACCGTTATTTATTTTACCAAAAAATCGTTCTTAAAGCAAGCAATTTGAACTGTTAAATTAATCTTTATAATCGAAGTAATCAAAGTAAAAAAATATTAAATAGCTAACATCAATTTTAAAAGTGATGTTAGCTATTTTTTTACTAAATTATTCTTCTATTTTTTTTGGTAATACTAAATTTAACACTATTCCTATTACTGCTGCCAAACTCATCCCACTCAAATTCACAGCTCCGTTTAACGCAAATCCTGCTCCACCTAGACCAATTACTAACATAGTGGCTACAATGATTAGATTTCTCATATTTCCTAAGTTAACCTTCGCTTTAACTAAAACTTTTACCCCGTTACCTGCAATTAAACCATATAAAACTATTGTCATACCCCCAATAACTGCCCAAGGAATACTGTTAATAAACGCTTGAATATATCCAAAGAATCCTAACAATATTGCAAATATTGCAGCAAGTCCAGTAACATATACACTCCCAACTCTAGTCATTGCTACAACACCAGTATTTTCTCCATATGTTGTATTTGCTGGTCCACCAAGTGCTGCACTGACAAAGGTAGCAATACCATCACCCATTAATGTATTTTCAAGACCCGGATCACTTAAAAAATCTTTTCCAGTTACTTCACCAAGTACAGTGTGGTCACCTATATGTTCTGCAATAGTTACAAAAGCAATTGGTGCAAACATTAATACTGCATCAAAATCTAGGCTATATGTTCCTATAAATATAAAATTAGGAGCTTGAAAGAGATGATATCCATCAAATGCTGTAGAAGGATCTACTAATCCAAATATAATTGCAAAGACATACCCTACAAAAATTGCCATTAAAAAAGGTACGAGTCTGAAAAAGCCTCTACCTAGTAAACTAACAATGACAACTGTAGCAAAAGTAATAGTTGCTACAAGTGGAATCTCCCATCCAGAAGCTCCATCAAATCCTGCACTTTGAATTGCAATTGGTGCTAAAGATAATCCGATAATAATAATTACAGGTCCAATAACAACAGGTGGTAATATTTTCTTAATCCAACCATTTCCAGTAAATCTAATAACAGTAGCTACAATAACGTAAATAATACCAACTACCATAAGTCCAACATATGCACTACTAAATCCATTCACCGCTCCAGCAGTGGAAATTGCTCCAATATATGCGAAACTACTTCCTAAGTAAACTGGTACTTTTCCTTTTGTACAAGCGATATAAATCAGTGTCCCTATACCAGATGCCACTAAAGCAACTCCAACATCAAGTCCTGTCAGCAAAGGTACAAGTACTGTCGCTCCAAACATTGCGAATACATGTTGTAAACTAAGTACAATCCATTTAGTTACACTTTTTGGTTTTTCTTGAATCCCAATTACTAAATTCTTTTCCATTTTCTCTCTCCTTTTTTGTTTTGTTTTCCAAAAAAAAAAAAAAAACTTGGATGAAAGACATAGAATAAAGAAATTTATATCAAGAATAAGATATATTTCTCTTCTTGTCTCTCTAGTCTGCCCGCAGGTTTTCTAATTAGAATATTATCACATATTCCAATACATTGTCAATGAATAAAAAATAATTCATAAAAAAAGAGCAAAATGCTCTTTTTTTATTCTAATTCACCTTGCCAAAGTCCATGAAGATTGCAAAACTCTCTAGCATATACTTCTTTTCCTTTAGCTACTTCAAATTCAGCTACTGGTAAATCACCAGGTTTTAAATCTTTTTTCATAACCATAGCCCCATCAATATATAATTCTATATATTCAATCCAATGTACATCTGTCATTGGATGATGAGATGGTTTACCAACAGTAACGCGGTATCCATTTTTTAATTCTTCAACATAAGGTACATGTCTTTCTTCGTTTACATTTCCTGTTAAAATTTCCAAAATAACTCCTCCTTATTAATATACTTTATTATATGTCATATTCATAAATATATCAAATATAATACTATTCATATGTATAATTTAATAGTATAATATTGGTTGAGGAGAGTGATAAATTTGAAAATAATAAGCACAAAAAATGCACCAGCCGCAGTGGGTCCTTATTCACAAGGAGTTCTTGTAAATGATACTTTATATGTTTCTGGCCAAATACCATTTGTCCCTGAAACTATGACTTTAATTAGTGACTCAATAAAAGATCAAACAAGACAATCATTGGCAAATGTTCTAGCAATCGTTAAAGAAGCTGGACTGAAAAAAGAAAATATCATCAAATGTGGTGTATTTATGCAAGATTTAGGGATGTTTAAAGATATGAATGAAGTATATGCAGAGTTCTTTGGTAATCACAAACC
>CAYYOU010000030.1:0-9503 GCA_964473425.1 uncultured Candidatus Izemoplasmatales bacterium
TGCATTTAAGGATTATTCAAATGCAACAGATGAAGAGAAATTAATACTAGATGAAGCAATGCAAATTATCAAAGATAACAATTTAATAGGAAAAGTATCATTTATGAGTATCAATTCTCAAATGGAATTAGCAGATACTTATCGATTCCTTTCAATTCAAAAAAGTATCTTTGCACTAACAGCATTGTATGAACCATTTGGATTAGCTCCAATTGAAGCAATGAGTGCTGGGCTACCTGTTGTAGTTACTAAGTACGGTGGACCAAGCGATGTTTTATTTGAAAATGGAGAAGAATTCGGTGTACTTGTAGATGTTTTGAATATTGATGATATTGGAAAAGGAATATTAAAAGTACTTAACAATTATGAATACTATAAAGCGCAAGGATTAAAAAGAGTACTAAGTAAATATACATGGGAATCAACCGCAAAAGCTTATTTAAAAAGCATTAAGGAAGTACTAAATAATGTTGTAAAACAAAAAGTTGTAATCGATGAATATTTTATGAAGCCTAATGAAGCGTTAATCGATAGTGAATTTCTTAAAAAACTTTTATAAAAAATACTAATAAGAGGTGAACCATGGAAAAAATATTGAAAATGCTTAAACTTATTGGGAAGAAACTACTGTATATATTTGTAGCTACTTTAGTTGTTATTGTTCTTCCATTGGTTTTTCTAATTCGAGTAATTGAAAGTCTTATCAAGAAAGACATCATGAAATTTGATAAGAAAAAAGAAAGAGGAGAGCTTGGAACTTACATTATGAATCATTGGCTTGGAGAGACATACAAAGCTCAAAATAACCGTGTATTTGTATATTTCTTATTCCCGTCATTATTCTGTTTTACATTATTTGTAGGGATCCCATTTTTACAGGGAATGTATTTTTCTCTAACAGATTGGTCTGGATTAAATGACCCATCGTATATTGGTTTTGTGAATTATTCTACAATCCTTAAAGATTATGCATTTGGATATTCATTCTTTAGAACAGCAATATATTCTGTTCTAAATATTATATTCATTAATGTTGTTGCTTTCTCACTAGCCTTACTTGTTACTACAAAATTAAAACTAAAAAATGTATATAGAGCAGGATTCTTTATGCCTAACCTTATTGGTGGATTAGTTCTTGGTTACATTTGGCAATTTATCTTCAATAGAGCCTTAATTCAATTTGGTGGAGTATTTGACCCTAGTATCTTAATTAATGGTAATTCAGCATTAGCTGGATTAATAATTGTAGTTACTTGGCAATATGCTGGATATATCATGATGATCTATGTTGCAGCTATTAATAACATACCTCAGGACCTAGTTGAAGCAAGTAAAATTGATGGAGCAAATGCCTTCCAAAGATTAAAAACAGTAACATTACCACTTGTTGCACAAGCATTTACAGTGGCAATGTTCTTAACACTTGTAACATCCTTTAAACAGTTTGATACTGTTGTAAGTTTAACCCAGGGTGGACCTGCAATGAAACTCCCAGTTTGGATTGGTAGTATTTATAGTAAAACCCTTCTACCTGTAGTGCAATCTACAGACTTAGTAGCAATTAATATTTACGATGAAGCATTTGTAAATAGAAATATGGGTGTCGGACAAGCAAAAGCAATATTATTCTTCATTATCTTATTGTCAATTGCACTTATACAAGTGTATTACAATAAGAGAAAAGAGGTGGAATTGTAATGACAAAAAGTAAACTTAAAAAAATTCTACTTGAAATATTTGCTTTTGGATTACTAATATTCTTTTTCTTGCCATTTATAATTGTAATTATTAATTCATCAAAAACATCAGCTGAAATTATTAGAAACCCATTAGCTCTACCTGGAAACTTCTTCCAAGTATTTAATAATGTTGTTGAAATAATGGGTAGAGATCAAATAAATTATTTTGGAGCTTTCTTTAGCTCAGTAGTAATAACTTCAATAAGCTTGTTGGCTATTGGGATATTTAGTGCAATGGCCGCATGGGTTCTTGTTAGAACCAAAACAAAATATTCATTTATTATCTTTATGATTTTCTTAAGTGGTATGGTAATACCTTTCCAAGTTGTAATGTTACCACTTGTAAGATTACTTCAAACTTTAAAAGATATAACTGGAATACAGTTTAAATCAACATATCACGGAATAATTTTAGCATATATTGGGTTTGGAGCACCATTATCTATTTTCTTATTTCATGGGTTCATCAAATCCATTCCAATGGATATTGAAGAAGCCGCAATAATAGATGGGTGCAATAAACCTCAAGTATTCTTCAAAGTTATCCTTCCGATATTGAAACCAATCTTTGTAACATTACTTGTATTAAACGGTATGTGGATTTGGAATGACTATTTACTACCATTGTTGATACTCGGAATGGGAGCAGATATTCAAACACTCCCATTATCTGTTGCTAGTTTAGCTGGGTTCTATGACAAAGAGTGGTCTTTAATCTTAACTTCAGTATTAATGGCAGCTTTACCTGTAGTAATACTATTCTTATTTGCACAAAAACATATTATTCAAGGTATGACATCAGGAGCAATAAAGTAAGGAGTACATAAATGAAAAAACTTTTTATATTTGATTTAGATGGAGTAATAACATCAACAAGTGATGAGCACTTCATGGCTTGGAAGATGGTCATCAAAGAAAAATTTGACATTGAGGTGGATGACACAGTTGAAGAACTTACTAAAGGTGTTTCAAGGATGGACTCTTTGAATAGAATTTTAGTATCAATTGGCTTATCTCTAGCTATTTCTAATGAAGAAAAAAAGCATTTAGCTTATACAAAAAATGAGTTATACAAATCATTAATAAGTAATTTTAATGAAGATAACTTATTTCCCGGAGTAATAAAATTATTTAAATATTTAAAAGAGAAACACATTTTAATAGCTCTTGGTAGTGCATCAAAAAATGGTCCAACTTTAATTAGTAGACTAGGTATAAAAGACTATTTTGATTATGTTGTAGATCCATCAAATCTAAATAGTAAACCTCATCCAGATATCTTTAATAAAGCAATGAACCACTTTGATTTATTACCTAGTGAGTGTGTTGGAATCGAAGATGCAATTTCTGGAGTAACATCTATCAAATCAGCGAACATATATGCCATTGGAATAGGCGCAAAAGAACAACTAAATCATGCTGATGTAGTTTTTAAGGACATCAATGAAATCAACTTTAAATTTTTAGAAAATTTGATTGAAGGTGATCATGGATAAATTAATCAGAAATAATCGATTAACCAAAGAAGAACTGTTAATCGATGAAACAATCTATTCTCAGGCAAATGGTTTCCTCGGAACAAGAGGAAATTTCGTTGAAGGTTATGGTAAAGATTATGACTATAATCAAACCTATTTAAACGCCTTTTATGATAAATACGATTATTTCTATGAAGAAAACTTTTCTGGTTTCCCTCAATTTGGACAGAAATTTGTCAACTTGATTGACGGGCAAAGAATGGATTTCATAGTTGATGATCACCCACTTAATTTAAATAGTTGTGAAGTACTATCTTTAGAAAGAGAATATGATTTTGAAACAGGAGTCACAACTAGAAAAATTCACTATAAAACAGTTGACGATAAAGAATTTATTTTAACTGAAAGAAAAATAGTTAGTGTTTATAAAAAAGAAGTAATTGCTATTAATGTAAAAGTTACATCAGTTAACTTCAAAGGGACAATAAAGGTACTATCATATTTAGGTGAATCAAAAAAAATTATTTATGAACGAGAAGATCCTCGAATTCATAACACTGATCTTAAACAATTTGAGATTCTTGAAACATCAGAAAAAGATAACTATATTCTCGCAAAGACTTTGAGAAGTGATTTATTCTTAAAAACAGTGATGTTACATAAAGAAAAATTTAATGTGACTTCAGGAGAGGAAATTCTTATAGGGGAACAAGAATACTTTGTAACTCCTGGTAATGAAATAAATATTACCAAGTACATCGTGTATACATCAAACCTATATCAAAAAGATTATATAGAAGATAGTTTGGAAATTGTAAAAGAATTACAAAACATTACATTTGAAAAACTCGTTGAAGAACAAAAGAAATATTTAAAAGAATTTTGGAATAAATCGTATATCAAAATTAACAACAATAAATACATGGAGGCATTACTTAATTACAATATATATCAGCTTAACTCAAGTGGTGGAGATAGTATGATTCATAATATTTCCGCGAAAGGATTGAGTGGAGAAGGATACGAAGGTCATTATTTTTGGGACACTGAAATATATATGATACCTTTCTTCATCTTAACGAATCCTTTAAAAGCTAAAAACTTATTAATGTATCGATATAACACAATGAGTGAAGCAAGAAACGAAGCAAAAAATCTTGGATATAACGTAGGAATAAAATTTCCATGGAGAACTATCAATGGTGATGAAGCATCACCCTACTACCCTGCAGGTAGTGCGCAATTTCACATAAATAGTGATATTGCATATGCAATAATAAAATATTTTGAAGCAACAAATGACCTTGATTTCATGGCAAAATATGGCTTTGAAATGATGGTTGAATCTGCAAGGTTCTTAAAGGAAGCTGTGAACTATAATGGGAATCATTATCATTTAAATAGTGTGACGGGACCAGATGAATACACAACGGTAGTTGATGATAATTATTATACAAATCAACTACTTAAATATCATTTTAGTTACATTTATAAGCTTTATAATGAATACAATTTGGAATTTTCGACAATAATTGGTAAAATAAAGATAACAAGTAGTGAAATTGAAATGTTTAAAGAAATCGCAGAGAAGATTCATTTACCTTTTGATAAGAAATTAAATATCTTCACACAAGATGCTGCTTTTCTTAAGAAAAAGAAATTAGATTTGAAATCGATCCCTGCAGATAAATATCCATTATTAATGAATTTTCATCCATTATTCTTATATAAACATCAAGTATTAAAACAAGCAGATACAATGCTTTCAATGATGTTGTTAGATTATGATGATAGAAGCATTTTAGAAGATTCATTTGATTATTATGAACCAATTACTACTCACGATTCTAGCTTATCAAAATGTATATATAGTATTTTGGCATTTAAGCTTAAGAAATATGATTTAGCATGTAGTTTCTTTACAAGAGTTTTAGAAACAGATTTCCTAAACACTCAAAAGAACACAAATCATGGACTTCATATAGCAAATATGGGTGGATCGTATTTAGGATTTGTATATGGAGTGGTAGGCCTTCGGATCAAAGAGAACCATTTATTGATAAGTCCGATTACGACAAAAGAGATAAATGATTATGAATTAAAGGTTATGTATCAAGGAGTTTCAATAAGTATTAAAGTAGATGATCAAGTAACAATATCATCTAATGGTAACGTTCGTTTAAAAGTTTATGATAAATTAGTTGAACTTAACGGCACTTATCAAACAAAATTACCAACTTAATTAGTTTTCAATTTTCCAAAAGATAGAAAAAAAATAGAAAATAGGAGGAAAAGAAATTGAAAAAAGTATTATTATTAGTAGTAGCAGTATTATTGGTTTTTACATTAGCTGGATGTAAAAACGAAGAAAAAACTTTAGTAATCTTCCAAAACAAAGTTGAAATTGACGAAGTTTTAAGAGATTACGCAGAAGCATGGGGATTAGAAAATGACGTTACTGTAGAAGTTAAAACGTGCGGTGGAGACACTTGTGCTTACGGTACTCAAATTTTAGCTGAATTCCAAGCTGACGAACAACCTGACATCTTCGTTATCGAAGGTATGGGTGGATATTTAGACTATGAAGACAAAGTATTAGATGTTACTGGTGAAGCATGGACTGATATCACAGGTTTAGAATTTGTAGTAGAAGGTAAAACTTACGGATTCCCTGTTGCAGTAGAAGGTTGGGGAATGGCATATAACGCTGATATCTTAGAAGCTGCAGGAGTAGATCCTGATGGTTTAACTAGTCAAGCTGCATATGAAACTGCATTTGAAGCAATTGAAACGTATTATGCTGAAACATCAGGTATGGAAGACTATGCAATAGTTTCTATGGCTGCTGCAAGTGGTATGACATGGGTTACAGGACTTCATAACTTTAACGGTTATTTATCTGCTGGATTAGATTATGATGATTCATCTGTAATTGACAAACTTAATGACGGTGTTGTTGATACTGATAGATTAGATCAATATGCTGGTTGGGTAGAATTATTATTTACATGGGGAGACGAAGACATCCTTTTAACTGGTACTTATGATGATCAAGTAGGTAAATTTGCTGATGGGCAAGCTGCATTCTTACATCAAGGTAACTGGACTGATTCAAGTTACGCTGATTCAGATTTCGAAATGGGATACGCTCCACATGCTACATTAGAAACTGGAATGGATTCAATATTCATTGGAGCTCCATCATTCTATGTAATTAACAAAGACAGTGATTCAATTGATGAAGCTAAATTATTCTTAAATGACTTAGCTGATTCACCTGAAGGTGCTTCTTACATGGTTGAAGATGCAAACATGGTTCCTGCATTTAGCACAGTTACTTTAATTCCATCTACTCCACTTAGTGCTGCTGTACTTGAATGGAATAATAGTGGTCAAGCTTATGCATGGTGGCAAAATGATATGCCTTCTGGATTTGGTATGGATACATTAGGACCAATCTACGAATTATATGCAAAAGGTGTAAAAAATGTTGCTGGTGGAATTGATAAAGCAGAATTTATTGAACAAATAACTGCTGAAATCGAAAACCTAGGATAATTACACAAAATTAAAAGAATAAACTCTCAAATTGAGAGTTTATTTTTTTAAGATATTTTCATAAATAAAATATATATATATAGTATAATTATGGTCTAATAGTATAATAAACAAGTAGACATATTTCATTTAAAAGTTCAAGGAGGTTATGATATGAAGAAAATAGCAGGAATAGACAGTATATTTTTGGTAGTTGTGTTATTAATACTGATACTTGCTCCTATAAATGCATACAGAATCAGTACTTATTTTGTTGGACGTGAAGTAGAACAATCATATATTTATGAGTCTGTAATTTACAATACCCCTATTACATTATTTATATTGTATTTAGCTTTATATGTTAAGTATAAGAATTTTGAATACCCAAGAGCATATGTAATTAGAAAACTTGGGATACCAATTATTCTTTGCCTGTATATAATAGCGTACCTTGTAGGGTTAAATTGGGATAGTATAAGAAATATTGAAGATGCATTTGTATATGTGTTTGTGATTCCTATTTGGGCACATGTAGTGTTTACTATTTTATTTATGACTATCAACTCTGTATTTTTAATCAAATCATATAATGGGAAAAAATATAAAATGTTCATTAACATATACTCAGGAGTATTAGTTGTAATCTATTTACTATTGTTTTCAACAGTTGTAACTGATTCAGCATCAGATCTTGGTCTTCTTAATTGGGACTGGGGATAGCATAAAGAAAAAGTAGACCTCTTTTTTAAAAAGTGTCTACTTTTTTTTGGTTCATTTCAAATTGAAGTCTATTATTTTTTGCCAAATGCATCTTCCCAGTCTTTTAAAAATGCTTCTATTCCTTTATCTGTTAAAGGATGAGTAAAAGCTTTCTTAAGAACTGGATAAGGAACAGTAGCTATATGTGATCCTACAAGTGCACTATCAGCCATTTGTTTCACTGTTCGAATACTTGCTGAGATAATTTCAGTATCAAATCCATAAATATCAAAGATATCTCGTATTTCACTTACTACTTGAATTCCATCATGCAATGTATCCTCAAGTCTTCCAACAAATGGACTAACATAAGTTGCTCCAGCAGTAGCTGCTAGTAATGCTTGATTAGCACTAAATACTAATGTAACATTAGTTCTAATTCCTAATGCAGTTAATTGCACTACTGCTTTAATTCCTTGTTCTGTCATTGGGATCTTAACAATCATGTTTTTATGAATCTTCGAAATCTCAATTCCTTCTTTAACCATACCTTCTGCATCTAAACTGATAACTTCACCGCTAATAGGACCATCAACTATACTAGTAATCTCTTTGATTACTTCTAGAAAATCTCTTCCCTCTTTTGCGATTAAAGTAGGGTTCGTTGTAACTCCTGCAATAATACCAAGATCAGCCATTTCTCTAATGTGTTCGACATTAGCTGTATCAATAAATAATTTCATTATAGTACCTCCTTTAAAGTATTTTCTTCCATTTCAATATCTGCGAATACTACTGGTTTAGCATCTTTTAACTCATCAACTAGTCTATCAACAAATAGTATCCCATTAATGTGATCAATTTCGTGTTGTATTACAATTCCAACATAACCTTTAAGTCTAATAACACTTTTCGTTAGTTTGCCTGTATCTTTATCAAATAAATGAGTTCTTACAGTAATTTTCTGATGTCTTGGAACAACACCTTCGACTTCTCTATCTACACTTAAACAACCTTCTCCACCTTCAATATAAGTTTTTTTAATACTGTGACTTATTATTTTAGGATTTACCATTAAATAGACATGTTCAGTTTCATTTAATTCATCCATAGATTTAACAGCAATCATTCTCTTAGATATGTTTATTTGTGGAGCTGCCAGACCAACGCCAGGACGTAGTTCTAATTCTTCACATTTAACTTGATCGACAGAGTTTTCCAAAAACTCCATCATTAGTTTTAATGTCTTTTTATCTTTTGCAACTAGAGGGATTTTAACCTCTTTAGCTTTTAAAGCAAGAGTTGGGTGACCTTCTCTAATTACATCTTTCATCAACAGCATATTACCACCTCACAAATATTATAACAAAATAGTGTCTAAGTTTAAAACAAAAAACTCCATTAATATTATAGTGTAAGAAAACACACAATTTAAACTATCGTAATTATAGGGTATATTTATTATAAAATTTCCAAAGTCTTATTATATAGTATGATATTATAGATATTAGGGAGTGATTTATATGAAGTTTATCTCATGGAATGTGAATGGTCTTAGAGCTTGCATGAAAAAAGGATTTGAAGAATTCTTTTTATCAGAAAATGCAGATTTTTTTAGTATTCAAGAAACAAAGATGCAAGAAGAACAGAAAAGTTTTCATTTTGATGGTTACTATGAGTATTGGAATGATGCTGATAAAAAAGGATATTCAGGAACTCTAATTTACACAAAGCATAAACCAAATAAAGTAGTTTTAGGATTGCCTGATGATGGATATAATGATGAAGGAAGAATAATTACGTTAGAGTATGATAACTTTTATTTGGTGAATACTTATGTGCCTAATTCAAAGCGAGATTTAGCTAGAATAGACTACAGACAAATATATGAAGATAGAGTTAGAGAGTACTATAGTGAATTGAATAAGACTAAACCAGTTATTCTTTGTGGAGATTTAAATGTAGCTCATAAAGAAATAGATTTAAAAAACCCTAAACCAAATATTAGAAATGCAGGGTTTACGATTGAAGAAAGAACTAAATTTCA